>JAJZRH010000029.1 GCA_021802795.1 bacterium | reverse complement strand
CAGCCGTTCATCAAGGATGAGACCAAGACGATGCGCACCCTCCTCAACGAGGCGACGCAGAAGTTCGGCGAGCGCGTTGAGGTAAGCCGCTTCGCGCGCCTCTCCGCCCGCTAGAGCCGTGGCCTACCTCATCTTCATCCTCGTTTCGCTCGCTCTTCTCGTCGGTTTTCTCGCGCTTACGCAATACGAGGAACGGCGCGGTTCCCGTTTCTTTGCCGGCGAACGGGCGCAGCTCGACCGCCAGGCCGCGCGCGTGGAATTCATCTTCGCGCACGTCGACCTTGCCGCGTTCGCGCGAGACGAGGTGCGCCGCATCGCGAGCCGCATCGGGCATGATACCGTGCACCTCTCACTGCAAGCCGTGCGCATGCTGGAGCGAGTCCTCACGCGCCTCGTCCGGGACTTGCGCACGCGGCACGATATCGACACAACGCCGCGCGAGAGTTCACGACCGTTCGTGAAGACACTCTCCGACTTCAAGGATCGTTTGAAAGCGAGCCGTCCGGAGGTGCCTGATGTGCACGAAACGACGCTCGGGTAGGGTAGGGTATCTGCATTCTTCATTCATTGCCGAGATAAGTAAGCTTGTCTTCGGCTCGTTCGTTCGTACAAGAAAATATGATACTTTTCTTGTACTCTCTCATTCGCCGAGATAGCTCAGTTGGTAGAGCAGCTCACTTGTAATGAGCAGGTCGTCGGTTCGATTCCGACTCTCGGCTCCAGAAAATCTACAAAAGATTGTTCACATTGAATACCAGGTCTTGGTCAAGAGGTGGTATTATTCCCGTAATGGAAACACGTCTTTGTCACTCCTGTGGAGTATCTCTCGAAAAAAGGCATCAATATAAATTCTGTTCCAACCAATGTCAGTCCGACGGGCGCTATAGAATGTTTAAGGAAGAATGGCTTGCGGGCAAGCGGAAGGTGATCACTAAGAATATTTCCCGCTACATAAAGAGATATCTTTTGGAGAAGAACGGAGAGAAGTGTTCACTGTGCGGATGGAACAAGAAACATCCTGTCACCCAGCGGGTTCCGTTAGAGGTGGATCACCTGGACGGCAATGCAGATAATAATTATGTCACGAATGTAAGACTTTTGTGCCCAAACTGTCACGCCCTTACCCCACTATTTCGTAATCTGAATAAAGGAAATGGCAGGGCCTGGAGGAAGGAATATCTTAAAAAGAAGACCTAATTAGGTTTCAGCAAAAATGCCCACAACTAGACTTCTCAAAGTTTAGAAGTTGTTGTGGCGAGCGCCCCCTTGGGGAACTGTTTTTCCAGTTCTTCAAGCGAAGTGAAGCCGTAGGATTTCTTGCCGTTCACTACGAACGCAGGCAGGGTGTTTTTTACTTTGTTTATGGCGATGAACGTTTTCAAAGCACCGAGGTCGAGGTTGTAGTCAAAGGAGTAGACGCGCAAGCTGGGATACGTGTCATGCAGATAGGAGAGCGCATAACCGGCCTTGTCGCAGTCCGCGCAGTCGCCGGCGTTGCTATAGAAATAGAGGACCGTAACGGGTTTCGTTCCGCAGGCCTCGGCAAGCTGCTTAGTGATGAGATAGTCGCGTATCTCAAGCAGGGAGTACTGTTGTTTCAGGCGTATCACTTGCGGGTTATCAATGCCGAGCTGGCTTTCAGCGTACGAGAGGCGGGTGCCGAGGTCGGCAAGCTTGCCGATGAACGCGGTTGAAGACGCGGCGGTATCGCAGGGCGCCGCTTCGAGCAAGGAGAATTGCGTATCCAGAGAAAGCGTATCAATGGAGAGCTGGTCCTCGATGGCGCCGAGTTCGGTAATGCGCGCGTTATTCAAATAGTTGACGGCATAGGCGACCGTACCGGTGAGCGCAGCGGTAATGAAAAGGGCGATGAGGACGTTCCGAGTGACGAGCGACATAGGATTAGCGCCAGGTGCGGCGTTTGCCGAAGGTGACGTCGGCGGTGGCGCGCAAAAGCCAGAGAGGCGCGATAAGGCCGTAGAGGAACGTATAGGAAATGAGCCCGAGCGCAAGGTTCCCCGGGGTCTTCGAGATGCGCTTGCCGGCAACGATGAGCGAGAGGGAAGCGAGGAGCGTCGAGGCGCCGAGCAAGACATAGACGCTTACCGGGAGATAGAACCAATCGATGGAACTGTGCGGCAAAAGCGTATAGGACATGGGGATACCGGCGCGTATCTCAAGCGCCGTGACGGTGTTCCGGACGAGGTCGAAAACCATCATTGAGAAGATGAGTATGCCGCTCCCGACAGCGATGAGCGCGGAAGGGAGGACGAGCATGCCGAGTACGCCGTGGGCGCGATTCCCCACAAGGCCGCGGTACTCGCCGAGGATGTTGCGGAAGAATCCGGTCGTCCAGCGGGTGCGCTGCTTCACGAGCTTAAAAACTGTTTCCGGCGCTTTGGTGTAGACGCGGGCGTAGGGCGCATTTTCTATCTTGTAGCCTTTTTGTTGGATGCGGAGCGCCATTTCCATATCCTCGGTCTGGTGGCCGTGGCGGAAATCGCCTATCTCTTTGAGCGTGCTGTGCCGGTAGAACGAGAAGGGGCCCGGCGTCACATAGAGGCCGTTGACTGAAGCGAAGACATGGCGGAGCGTGATGCCGAATATGTATTCGGCATTTTGCATATGCTGGAGCAAATTCTTCGGGCGATGTACGGACATAGCCGCAGTGACGGCAGCCACTTTCGGATCCGCAAAACAAGGGATGATTTCGCGAAGTGCATTCGGCTCAACGAAGGAATCGGCGTCAAGACAACCGATGATCTCCGCTCCGGTCGTTGCGATGGCGGCGTTCAATGCCGTGTGCTTCCCGCCGTTCTCTTTGCGGATGATGCGTACTTGCGGATTGTCGGCAAAACACGCCATCGCGGAGGGCGTCGCGTCAGTGCTTCCATCGTCCACAAGGATTATCTCCAGCCGGTCTTTCGGGTACTCAAGGGCGAGGAGCGTCTCGCAGGTGCCCGCGACCGTGGCGGCCTCGTTGTAGCAGGGCACGACGATGGCGACCGACGGGGTCTCCGTGCCCGCCGTACGCGCACGCGCGGCACGCGCGGGCTTTGAGAGGAGCGTCACGAGGACGAACGACTCAAAGAATATCGCGATAAAGAGAAACGGATACGCGAGCATCTCAGGGCTCATATATAGCGCCACTGTAGCATAATCTGCTATATTTTCAGCATGGATCAACCGGGCCGCCTCCATCCCATTACCGTCGCTATCCGCGAGATGGCGGACATTTTCGGCCGCATGGGGTTTGGCGTCGTCCAGGGTCCGGAACTGGAGACCGAGCACTACAACTTTGACGCCCTGAATATTCCCGCCGACCACCCGTCGCGGGATATGTGGGACACCTTCTGGGTTAAGGGAAGGGAAGGCGAGGAGCGCAAGCTTCTGCGGACGCATACTTCGCCGATGCAGATACGCTGGTTGGAAAAGCACGGCGCGCCGACGCGCATCATCGTGCCTGGGAAAGTGTTCCGGAACGAAGCGACGGATGCGACGCATGAGGCGCAGTTCTACCAGCTTGAGGGGCTCGCGGTCGGCACCGATGTTACGCTCGCGCACCTGAAGGGCACGCTGGAACGGTTCTGCAAAGAGTACTTCGGGAAGGATGCGAAGATACGCCTGCGACCGAGTTACTTCCCGTTCACGGAGCCGTCGGTGGAAGTGGATGTATGGTTCCCGGCGCAGAACAAGTGGCTAGAGGTCATGGGCGCGGGCATGGTGCACCCGAAGGTGCTAGAGAACGCCGGCGTTGATCCGAAGAAATACCAAGGCTTCGCTTTCGGTCTCGGCGTGGAGCGGTTCGTGATGATCAAGTACGGCATTCCGGACGTGCGCCTGTTCCATTCGGGCGATATCCGGTTCAATTACGCTTTTGACGAAACGCCGGTATGAACTGCGTCTTTTGTTCCATCATCGGGGAGAACAGTCCGCACCACGAGATCATTTGGCAGGATGACGGGCATATCGTTTTCGTGCCGAACGAACCGAACCGCCTCGGACACATACTCGTCGTACCCAAGAAGCACATCTCGTACGCGTTTGATATGCCCCCGGAAGAGTACGCCGCGCTCCAAGTGATGTCGCGCGCGGTCGCCGTACGGCTCAAGAAAGTGACCCCCGGCGAGCGCATTGCGCTCATCATAGACGGCATGAGCGTACCGCACGTGCATGTGCACCTGATGCCGGTGGATATGTCGGGCGATTTTTGCGTACCCAGGGTCAAGGAAGGTGAAACCACCGATGCGTTGCTCGCATCAATGGGCGAAACGTTGCGCGCCGGCTTCGCCGGGTTCGTTCCGGAACAAGAGGTATGAAGATCTCCCGCAACTGGCTCCAGACCTATTTTGATAAACCGCTCCCGGATGCGGAGACGATAGCCGACGCGTATACCTTCCATGCGTTTGAAATAGAAGAAGCTGCGGGCGACATGATGGATGTGAAAGTGCTTCCGAATCGCGCGGCGGATTGCCTTTCGCATCTCGGACTTGCAAAAGAACTTTCAGCGATACTCGATCTGCCGATAAAGGAGCATTCACCGCGCGAGCTGCCGGCAGAATTCCCCACAACCGATAAGCTTCTGGTGACAATAGAGGATCCGAAGAAATGCGTACGCTACATGGGCGCCCTCGTAAGGGGAGCGAAGGTCGGCCCATCGCCCGCATGGCTGAAAGAGGCGTTGGAAGCGGTCGGACAGCGCTCCATCAACAACATCGTAGACGCTACTAACTACGTGATGCTCAACATTGGCCAGCCGCTCCACGCATTTGATGCCGGGAAGCTTGCACAGAAAAACGGCGCGTATGCGATAAAAGTGCGCGGTGCAAGGGAGGGAGAAAAAATAACAACCCTCTCGGGCGAAGAATACGCCTTGGTCCCGAACATACAGCTCATCACGGACGCGAACGCCGATGCGCCCGTCGCTCTTGCGGGTATCAAGGGCGGGAAGTCGGCGGAGGTGGACGAGCACACGACGGACCTCATTATTGAATCGGCGAACTTCGACGGAACGACGACGCGCCGCGCGGCGCAGGCGCTCAAACTCTTTACGGATGCGTCGCTTCGGTTCCAGAATCGTCCGTCACCCGGACTCGTTTTCCCGGGTATGCGCAACGTGCTTGCGCTGATTCAGGATATCGCCGGCGGGGAAGTCACGGGCGTCGTTGACGAGTATCCGGCGCCGGCGAGCGCGCCAGCGCCGGTCTCCGTATCGCTTGAGAAGATAAACGGCGTTCTCGGCTCCAACTTTTCCCGCGAAGAAGTTGAGAATGTGTTTAAACGGCTCGCACTACCATATATGGTAGTAAATGACGCGTTCGCGGTGACGCCGCCGTTTGAGCGGACGGATATCACGATTCCGGAAGACCTGGTGGAGGAAGTCGGGCGCATTATCGGGTATGACAAGGTTCCCGCGACCGAGCTCCCGCCGCTTGCGGGCGCGCCGGACCAGGCGCGTTTCCGCGGCATTGAGCGGATGAAAGACCAACTCGTGGAGCAGGGCTTTATAGAAATCTCCACGCAATCATTCGCAAAGAAGGGCGACATCGTGCTCGCAAACCCGCTGGATAAAAATATGCCCGCGCTCCGAACCAATTTGGATGAAAACATGAATGCCGCGCTCGCGCGCGCAAAATTGAATGCGCCTCTGGTGCTTGCGCCGAACCAGAAGCCGAAGCTTTTTGAAATAGGGACCACTTTCACAAAAGACGGCGAACGGCTCGCGACCATAACGTCCGAGCCCGCCTCCAATTTGTCCGAAATAAAAGATGAGCCGGACTACGCACCGAAACAATACGAACTCGGCGCATACAAGCCGTTCTCCGTGTACCCGTTCATCGTGCGCGACATTGCATTTTGGGTACCCGAGGGTGTTGGAGAAGATGCCGCTCGCAAGACCCTAGAGATTTCCGTAATGGATTTGGCCGATAATTTCTCGGTAACGATTGATTTCCTTGACCGATTTGAGAAGGAGGGACGAGTTTCGTACGCATTCCGGCTCGTGTTCCAGTCCCTGGAGCGCACGCTGACCGACGAGGAAGTGAACGGCGTTATGGAGCGGGTGTACGAGACCCTCAAAAAGGCCGGATTTGAGGTGCGCTGATTACCCACTTTCGCCCTGCAAATAGGGGCATTTTATGCTAGAATAGGGATACGAAAACCATGGCAAAAACGGCCAAAAAAGACGACGATAAGCGCGGCGCCAAAGGCGCCGCGGGCCATGCATACGATGCATCCTCCATCACCGTGCTCGAGGGCCTGGAACCGGTCCGGAAGCGCCCCGGCATGTATATCGGGACCACTGGTCCCGAAGGCCTCCACCACCTCGTCTGGGAGATCTTTGATAATGCCCGCGACGAGGCCATGGGCGGATACGCGGACGACATTGAGGTGGCGCTTTTGCCGGACGGCTATGTGCGCGTCGTAGACAACGGCCGCGGCGTGCCGGTCGGCATCCACCCTAAGACAAAAGTCTCCGCGCTTGAGACCATCATGACCACGCTCCATGCCGGCGGCAAATTCGGCGGCGAGGATTCCGGCTACAAGGTCTCCGGCGGCCTCCACGGCGTGGGCGCTTCGGTGGTGAACGCGCTCTCCGAGCACACGAAGGTCGTCGTGCACCAGGACGGCGGGATGCACGCGCAAGAATATAAAATCGGCAAACCGCTCGCCAAGGTGAAGAAGGTCGGTTCCTCAAAAGAGCACGGCACTATCGTCATCTTCAAGCCGGACGCGACTATCTTCAAAGAAGGCATTGAATGGAATCTGGAAAAGATCGTTACG
>JAJZRH010000028.1 GCA_021802795.1 bacterium | reverse complement strand
CCATCTCCGCGGAGCGAATTTCAGAAATCCGAGTTGTTCGAAAGCAAAAGAGCTCGAAAGGGCTCTTTTGCTTTTCGGTGGTATATACTTTGGTACATACCATGACTCGCAAAGAAAAAAGAACCTACGCCGATCGGGCGGAGTATCTGAAGAAAGCGGTTACGGAACGTCGGCGCAAATTGAAGCAGATGCTTATCGAACATAAGGGCGGTGTTTGCGTGCTCTGCGGGTATAAGAAATACGCAGGGGCATTTGATCTTCATCATCTCGATCATTCCCAAAAAGAATTCGGACTCTCGGTGCGGGGCCTTACGCGTTCGTGGGAAAAGCTTAAGGCAGAAGCGGACAAATGCGTTCTCGTCTGTGCCAATTGCCATCGGGAAATTCATGGCGGGGTATTGAAGCTGTAGGCGCCGAAAGGCGTAATCGCGGTCCGTCCCGCGGAGCCGAAGCTCCCTATAAAAAGTTAAAACACGACAGGCGCGCATTGCGCCTGTCGTGTTATTGCATGCCGGTTCTTCCTACCAGAACCGGCGTTGCGCGGAGAAGAGCAAGAGACCGCCGTCGTGTTTTGAGAAATAGACCGTGTTCAAGTCCCAGCGGCCGTAGCCGAAGGACAGGAACGGAAGGGTCGTCGTAGCGGTTGCGGACTTGCCCTTCGCGCCGTAATCGACGTATACCTCCGCGATGCTTCCGGAGACGCGGATGCCGTTCATCTCGAACAGCGGGTAGGTGTAGCCTGCGCCGCCGAAGCAAGCTTTGCCTTTTTGGCTGTTGCGCAGGCAGCCTACTTCGCCGAAGAATTCACCGCGCGAATGGAAGAGATCATCGGCGAAATACCGCTTGATGCCGAGGCCCCAGTTGCGTTCATTCAACCGCGAGTTCTTGTGGAAGTGGTCGGCGTGGATGAATACGTCGACCGCCCAGGGGCTTTTTCCCGCTGATTCCTGCGCCCAGGCGGTTGACGCTGCAATTCCCAAAACGAAACACAAAAGCCAGTTCTTCATGCACGTCTCCTCTTTTTATTACTGCGTTGGTGGAACAAACTGTTGCTCTTTCTACTCTCTTCCCGGGGCGCGGTCAATCTTGCTCAGAAGATTGACAAATACATATATATAATGTATAAGCCATACTAGGCGGTTTCTACACCTAGGCGGTGCCCCCTATGAAGGGGTGCCATTGATCGTTCGTTGTCAGAAGGAGAATCAGATGAAATCAGTTCGCATGGCGGTAGCGGCCGGCATGGTCGTGTTATTGGCAGGTTGCGGAGGCGGAGGCGGCGGAGGGGATAACAGTCCTGCTCAGACCGCATCCGTTTCGGCAACGAAAGCGGCTTGTCCGACCGGCGCCGCTGCACCAGGGGGCGACACAAGTAAGTGCGATGCAATCGGCGGGACAGCTCTGTCGGCTACTACCAACCTTGATCCGGCTGCCGTTCTCGCGAGCGGGTTGCCGTTACCGTTCAACGGCACCGTTGACGCGAAGAGCGTTACGACCGGGAACGTGAAGTTCTGGCTCGGCGCCGCCGATACCGGTACGCAAGTATCCGGCACGCCGGCGCTTTCGGCCGATGGGAAGACGGTGACCTTCACTCCGGCTCAACGCCCCGCGTACGGCGCGTCTTACACGCTCGTTGCGAACGTGAAAGACACAGCCGGTCACTCGGCCTCGTGGACGGTTCCGTACACAACCGCGGCAATGCAATGCAACAACATTACCGGCATTAGCTTGCTGGCGCAGACCACCTGGTCTAATCCGGCGAATTACTCGTCGGTCCTGCGGGATTGCGTTGCGCCCCTCGGCGTTCAGGCAGTGCTGGATGCTGCTTATAACAAGATGGATGTCGCGTGTATCTTCCCGGTAATCGGTCAGCCGCTGTCGGATGCGTGCAAAACGCAACTGGCAAACGGTACGGTCGTCCTTGCGGATACGACGATAGTCATCAACAGCCACTTGGTGACCTGGGCGTTCGCCAACGGTTCCGACGGGCTTGGCAAGCTCGCGGCGCTGGACACGAACGACCCGAGCAATGCGAGCCCGATTGCCGTCGCAACGGCCGGGTTCTCCAGCGCCTTCAAATGGGGCGTCGGGAACACGACCGGCGTGCTGGTCTGCGCCGCCGACGGGAATGCCTATCAGGTGAGCGCGGGTTCGGCGACGGGCGTACTGAACACCGTGCCAGTTCGCAAATGCTGATCTTGCAATTCTTTGTCCGACTTCAAACGCCCCGCGCACGCGGGGTGTTTTTTTATATAGCCGGTCGGATGCTATCCTATTACTTATGCTTATTTTATATGTAAAAACCGGATGCCCGTTCTGCCACAAAGTGCTGGATACGGGAGAAGAGCTCGGCATTTCGTTTGAACAGAAGAATATCGCGGATGATACGGTGGCGGCGGAGCTTGTTGCTCGCGGCGGGAAGCGCCAAGTGCCGTACTTGGTGGACAGCGAAAAGGGAATTGAGATGTACGAATCGGCCGATATTGACGCATACTTGCGTGCGAACTATCCGAAGAACTGATGTACATAAAAGTCTTTGTTACGCCGGGTGCCAAAAAAGAAAAAGTGGAGGAAAAAGGGGAAATGTTGCTCATTTCCGTTCGAGAACCCGCAAGCGGGAATCGCGCAAATGACCGGGTGCGCGAACTCATCGCCCTGCGGGAAGGGATACCTGTGGGCAAAGTGCGCATCCTGACAGGGCACCGTTCACGGAGTAAAATGATTAGTATTAACAGCTGACTTTTCCAGTATGAATATCACTATCAAGGCGACGAAGTATCAACTGAGACCGGAAACGGAAGCATTGATAGAAGAGAAACTTGCGGCGCCGCTCCGCCTCCTTGGAGAAAGAGGCGATACAGCGTTGCTCGAGATAGAAGTGGAAGAGGCCCCTCCGCAAGGCCGTTCGTCGGAGCCGTTCCGCCTTGTCGCCCGGCTTGCGGTAGACGGGAAAGTATTTCATGCCGAAGCGGTAAAGCCCAACCCCGAGAGCGCGGCGGACAAAGTCCGCAGCGAGCTTGAAGCGGAGATACGGCGTTCCCGCGGGCGCGCGCACAAACTCTGGAAGCGCGGCCATTCCGCCATCAAGCGGATGATGCGTTTCGGGCGCTAATGATCGGCAGCGCGGGCATGTTGTTGCGGAGGAGCGGAAATGCCGCCGGCGCGGGCATTTCCTAATGCTCCGCAGTGCATCTTTTGTCATAGCGCCATCAGAATGGCGCGCTCGGCAATGCCAAAAGACCGTGCATGCACGCTACGCAACTCCTTCCTCGCAACATGCCCGCGCTGTCGGAACGAATTCTAGTTACTCGTGTATGACATCTCGCGCTTGCCCTCCGGGATGACGCGCTCAATGATGAATTTTCCGTTCTGAAAGGATGCCGCCGTTATTTTAATGCGTTTCTCGTTCTCAAAGAAATAGGTCCCGATCGAATCCGCATAGGCGCGGTACTTGTTCCAGTTCGTCTCGGCGGGCGCGTCGAGGGCGAGGAGCCCGTCTTCTTTTGTAAATTTGCGCGTGTGCGAGGCAAGCGAAGCATCCTGCGCTTTCGGCGCAATATCGCCCGCAAGATAAGCGGGGAGCGTATCGGCGAGAAGCGTTGCGCCAAGTTCGATAAGGCGCGGGCGTAGCTCCCGCGCAGTCTCTCCCGGCGCGATAGGCGTTGCCGTTTGCGCAATGATGTCGCCCGCGTCGAGCTCCTTCACCATTTTCTGCACAGTTACGCCGGTCACCGAATCGCCGGCAAGGAGTGCGGCTTCAAGCGGGGTCGCGCCGCGGTACTTCGGCAGAAGCGAGTAGTGCACGTTCAATACTCCTTTCGGGAACGCCGCAATGAGCGCTTCGGGGAATATTTTGCCGTAGGCGACGACGACGGCGTAGTCGCATTCGTATGCCTGCAGGGCAAGGACGGTTTGCGCGTCGAGTTTTTCCGGAGTGAGGACGGGGATGCGGCGCGCCTCGGCGACCGCTTTTACCGGCGACGGGGTAAGCGCGAGACCGCGTCCGCGCGGCGCGTCCGGGGAGGTCACGATGACTTCCGGCACGAACCCGCGCTCAACAAGAAGTTCCAGCGTGTCGCCCGCGACTTTCGGCGTGCCGAAATATATGAATTTATCCGGTCGTTGCATGCTGAATGTGGATGAGGTGTTCGGCATGGTCGATGAAGAGTATGCCGTTCAAGTGATCTATCTCGTGTTCGAATATCTGCGCCATAATGCCGCCGCCGTTCTTCTCAAAAGTAGAGCCGTCCGGACGGCGCGCCCGCACCGTAACGCGCTCATGCCGTTTGGTCGTGCCGTAGATGCCGCGGACGGAGAGGCATCCTTCGTCCATTCTAGCGCGCCGGCGCGAAGTCTTCAGTATCTCGGGATTGATATATATCTCTACTTCGGCCGGCGGGGGAGGCGGCACCGGCGCGCCTTCGGCCACGTTCGGCGGGGGGAGCGTGCGGTCTTTGCGCACGATGAAGATGCGATAGGGAACATCTATCTGCGGCGCGGCGAGCGCCACGCCTTCGAGCTCGTAATCGAGCGCTTCGGTCATGTCGGCGATGATGCGGTCGAGCTCTGCGGTGCCGAACAGCTCCTCCGGCACCGGCTTTGCCGTCTCCCGCAACACGAGCGTCCCGTCTTGCACGATTTCTTTCATGTTGCCTAGTATACCTTGCGAGTAGCGTGTAAGCAAAACAAATTCAGACCCGCTCCCCGTGCTCAATTGCTTTGGCATTGCGCTTCGCGCGGCATTCAGCAATGCCAAAGCAATCGGCACTGGCCGCTTGGCCGAGTCTTACGTCTGAATTTGTTTTGCTTACACGCTATTTCTTTTCGTGCTTCGTCGGATCCAGTTCCCACCAGAATTTTTTGCCGAAGTTCTTCGCCTGACTGCAAACGCTTTTCAGGTAGTAGAGGTCTTGCGTCGGTATCTTCTCCAGCACGACGCCGAGGTGCGCCATGGTCATGGGCGGGAGCCCGTCCTGCTTGCGGGAATAGTTCAGATGCCGTTGGAAGAAGCGGAGGAGTTCGCCGCGTTCGGTCTGGCGTTTTCTCCCTTTCGGCGCCGCCGCCGCTTTCTTCTCGAATTCGGGGAGCATCTCGCCGATGGGTCTCATAGTTAGCCGGTGTGCGCTTCGATGGACGCGCCGAGGTGTTGCAGGCGATGCACGATGTCCTCGTAGCCGCGGTTGATGCTGTATACGTTCCGGAGGAGCGAGCGGCCTTTTGCGCCGAGCATCGCGACGAGGATGATGGTCGCGGGGCGGAGCGCCGGCGGGCAGATGACTTCCGCCGCCTTGAGCCGCGTCGGGCCCTCTATGGAAATGCGGTGCGGGTCGTGGAGCGTCGTATGGGCGCCGAGACGATCGAGCTCGGTGTAATAGATGGCGCGCTTCTCATAGACCCAGTCGTGAATGAGCGTCGTACCTTTCGCCTGCGTACTGATGACGGCGAAGAAGGGGAGATTATCAATGTTGAGGCCCGGGTACGGGCGCGCGTGTATCTTCTCCGGGAACGCAACGAGCTCGGACGGCTGTATGCTGATGTCCGCAAGCTTTGTGACGCCGTTCTCGGAAATGCGCCGATTCGCGAGCGAGAATTGGAGACCCATCTTTTCCAGAATGAGGAGCTCCACCTCTAGGAATTCGATAGGCGCGGCGAGTATTTCAATAGCGGAGTGGGTGACGGCTGCGGCGCTGATGAAGAACATCGCATCGGTCGGGTCTTCGGCGATGCTGTATGAAATGTCAGTGTTGATAGCGGCAATTCCGGTGACGGACAGTGTCGTGGTGCCGATGCCCTCAACGCCGACGCCGAGCTTTTTGAGGAATCCGCACACCTCCTGCACCTGGTAGTTCGCGGACGCATACTTGATAACGGAGGTCTCGGGGATGCGTGCGGCGGCAAGGAGCGCATTGATGGTCGCCGTGTCGCTCGATTCATACAGGACGACTTCCGCCGGTGCGAGTTTCGTGTGCTCAATGTGATAACTGTCGGTCTTCGCTTCTATATTCACGCCGAATTTCTCCAGCGCCATGAGATGCGGCCGCACCGAGCGCAGTCCGAGCGTACAGCCGCCCGATTGCGGCAAGTCGAATTCTTTGAAGAGGTGGAGCAGGGGGCCGATGAACATCAAAATGCTCCGCGTGCGCGCCGCCGCGACGTTATCGATGGTCTCCAGCGTTATCTTTTCCGGCGGCGTGATGACGACGTTCGAGTCTTTCCAGTCGACTTCCACGCCGATGGAGCGGAGCACCTCGATGAGGCGATTCACTTCCTCTATCTTCGGCATGTGTTCGAGCGTGGTGCGGCCGGCGTTCAGGAGAGAGGCGGCCAAAAGGGCGACGGCGCCGTTCTTGGAACGGCTGGTCTCCACCCGTCCCGAGAGCGGCTTGCCGCCCTCGATAATGAAATTCATCTCGCCTTGCATGGGGCTATCGTACCACTTTGCGGAAGAACTTTGCATGGGGACACCGAGCGGGATACTATACGGGTAATGTCCTTCTTTTCTCCCAAGCTCGGCATCGACCTCGGCACCACGAACGTGCTTGTGTTCGTGCCCGGGAAAGGGGTCGTCATTAATGAGCCGTCGGTCGTGGCGGTGGGGAAGGCGCACGGCAAGCGCGGCGGGAACTCCATACTCGCCATCGGCGCGGAGGCGAAGAAGATGATCGGCCGCACGCCGGACGACATCATTGCGTATCGCCCGATGAAGGACGGCGTCATCGCGGACTACCGCGTGACCGAAGCGATGCTCCGCTATTTCATACGCAAAGCGCTCGGCAGGAATCCGTTCAAGCCGACCGTGCTCGTCTCCGTTCCCGCAGGCGTCTCCTCCACCGAGAAGCGCGCGGTCATTGAAGCCGCGGTGAAAGCCGGTGCGAAGAACGCGTATGTGGTAAAGGAACCCATCCTCGCCGCCATCGGCGCGGGCATCCCCATTCACGAGCCGATGGGGCGCATGGTCGCGGACATCGGCGGCGGCACCATAGACGTGGCGGTGATATCGCTTGGCGGCATCGTGGCCTCCACGAGCGTGAAGTGCGCGGGCGACCGGCTGGATCGCGCCATCGTTGACTATGTGAAAAAGGCCCACAATCTCGCCATCGGCGACAAGACCGCCGAGGAAGTGAAGATAAAGGTGGGTGCGGCGGTGCCGATGAACGAGGAACTCACACTTCCGGTCAAGGGTCGCGATCTCATGAGCGGGCTTCCGCGCACGGTGGACCTCACGACGAACGACCTCGTGCAGGCGATGGCGAGGGAATTGCGCGAGATGACGCAGGCCATCCGCAAGGTGCTCCAGGACACCCCGCCGGAACTTGCCGCGGACATCATTGATAATGGCATCATCCTTACCGGCGGCTCTTCACAATTGCGACAGATGCCCGAGCTCGTGTACCGCCGCACGGGAGTCGTCGCAAAGCTCGCCTCGGATCCCTATTACTGCGTCGCGCGCAAAACCTCA
>JAJZRH010000027.1 GCA_021802795.1 bacterium | reverse complement strand
TTATCTCCGCGCCGATGACCGCCTCCCAGCCGATGGCGATGCCGACGATGGAGCCCGTGAGGATGGCGGGGTAGGACAGGGGCGCCAGGTAGTAGGGGATGCGCTTCCATCCGTGCGCGCCGAATATGGTCGCGGCATCGGAGAGATCTTTATGCGCGCTCTTGATGGCGTTGAGGACGGCGAAGAGGATGGGCCAGATGATGGAGCTTACGGCGAACAGGATTATCATCTGGTTGGTGAAGCCGAGGAAATAGATGAAAAGCGGGATGAGCGCGAACGACGGCAGGTTTTGGAGCACATCGAAGAACGGGAAGAAGAAATCGGCGAACGGGCTCCAGCCGACAAGGAGAGCGATGGCGACGCCGAGGAGAAGCGCGATGCCGTACGCGAGGGCGAGGCGATAGGTGGTTTGCAGTATCGCGGCGCCGAGCGCGGGCCATGCGACCGAGCCGAAGTCGCCGAGGAACCAGAGGAGTGCGGCGATGCCGATGGCGCCCGCCATGATGAACCACGCGTTGCGGTAGTTGCGCGTGTGCGAGCGGTGCCACGCGCGGTTCTGCGGATGTCCGACGCTCCGTATCATAGGCTCATGATAGCGTGTTTTGTGCGCGGTATACTGTGCGTATGAACATTCACCCGTTGTTCGTCCATTTCCCGATAGGGCTTCTGGTCGTGTATTCGATGCTGGAACTCGGCGCGTACGTCTGGTCTCCGCTCCGCCGGCAGGCCTGGCTCTTCGGCGTGAAAGCATTCCTGCTGTTCGTCGGCGTCCTCGGCGCGCTCGCCGCGCTGGTGACCGGCGGCATGGCGGAAGACCTCATTGAAGGTTCGGGCCGCGCGTTCATCCTGGAGGTGCACGCGCCCGTCGCCGGGGCAACGACGGTACTGTACGCCATTCTCGCCGCCGCGTACCTCATCCGCGTGTTTGATGCAAAAGGCTGGGGGAATTACATCGCCGGCGTGGCGAATCCCTTTATGCGCGTCTGGGGCTTCAAGAAGTACGTGGCGCATCTCGTGCTCGACACCTGGCTCCTGCCCGTGCTCGCCCTTCTCGCGCTCATCGGCATGTTCGTCACCGGTGCTTTGGGCGCGGCAATCGTGTACGGCCCGAATGCCGATCCGTTCATCTCGTTCGTGTACCACCTCTTCTGGATCCGATAAATTTGCTGCCAGACTTGGATTCGAACCAAGATAAACGGATTCAGAGTCCGTTGTCCTACCATTAGACGATCTGGCAATACGCGATGAGTGCACGATACTGGAAAATCGCCCGTAATTCAACCGTACTTGACTTTAAAATCGAGTGGGTGTAATGTGTCCTCATACGACCCGTCCCGGGCCGTTTCGTTTTTTGTCCGCGCCCTTGGGGAAGGCGGCAGAAAACAGCACATTCAACCAACAGCTAGAGAGGAGTTCCACCAGTGCATACCAACCACAAGAAAGACCAAAGCCAGTTGTCGCTACAGCAGCAACAGTTCGGAGACCGTTCATCGGCCGCCGGGGTCCCCGACGAAACGCGATTGGAATTCGACATAGCGTCGGTGAAGATCTTCCAGGCTCAACAACCGAAGACGGATCTTTGACCGGAGGGCTCATGGAAAATGACCAAGAAGCGGAAATACCCGACTACGGTGAGCGCAAGAGAACGCCTGCGTTCATTCCGGCAACTCAGCTCCACCTCAGGGGGCCGCTGTCCCTCGCCGAGGCAAAAAAGGCGCCCGTGATCCAGCTCGAAGCGAGCGACGGGAATGCCGTGGGGAAGAAACTCCACGCAGCCTAACGGCGGGCATTTGTCCCGCCACGCAGCCAGTTTCCCTTGGGGGACTGGCTGTTACGTTTTGTATTTTGGTTCGACCGGCGGAGAGTTGTGTAGTACGCTCCGGTTCAGGCACATTACAGAGGAGCGCATAGCCATGCCTGAGCCGCTTGAGATTGACCTGCGGGGCAAGAGCCTCGGAGACGTTGTCCAGTTGTTAAGAAAAAACGGGTTTCCCGCGAGTTCCACGGAAATCTCGCTGTGGACCAACTGCAAGAAGGCCGCACGCGGCGAGCCTCTCGGTCCGGCGGTACACGTCGTGTGGATCGACGATGACAAGAGCCATCTGCTCACCGTGACCGCGCTCAATGCCGTGGTTACCACACTCAAGCCGGGCCTGCACCTGCACCTGGCCGATCGACCGGAAGGCTTGTTGCCCGGGCAGGATTGGTTTGTGGCCGACACGCTCTGGGCATACGCTTGAACTCGGCCTATCAGGCGGTTTCCTCGGAAGGGAACCGCCTGATTTCTTATCGGCGATGCGAATAAGGAAAAAAGAAAGGCCCCGGACATTTCATCCGGGGCCGGGGGTGCGCACATGCGGAATGTTACATCCGCGGAAGCGATACGATCTGATGGTCGGGCCACTCGCCGCGTACATACTGCCGGTACATGTCGGAGAGCGTAACGATGCGCGACGCCTGATTCGGAACTTCCGACCTGATGACCCTGCCGCTGCCGAACAGCGCTCTCAACACGGACAGTTGGACAACGATGACGCGCAGTTTTTGTATCTGCGTTCCCGCATCCCGCTCCCAGGTGATAGCGACGAAGAATTGCTCCTCCTTCGTTTTCCCGTGCACGGCCGCGGAGAGCATCTCCGCGGCGTACAAGCCGGATATCGTGTTCACGATGCCGTTGTAGACCATCCACGCATCGTTCTGGTTCGCGAATGACAGGAACGGGTTATCGAGCGTCGTCTTCTTGGCGGCTTTTTTCAGGAGTCGCCGCGCGTACGGCGACAGCACCACGTCCTTCACGTCGTCTTCATGGAGCGTCCGTATCCGGAGCACTTCGTCGGCGATCGTGTTGAGCGAGATGTTGATGCGGCTTTCGAACGCGGCGCGTCTCCATTCGAGCCATTGGCGCACGAAGAGCGCGAACCCGGTCACGGCGGAAACGAACAGAAGGACTATCAGCTCCTTTGCCGACGAGTCCATTATTTCCAGCAGGCTGCCCGGGAGGGCAGCCAGAAGCGTAGCAGTGCTCATATCTCACTCCCTTGGTTGGTTGTTGGTACAAGCCCGAAGGCGCTGGCGCCACAATACGATATTCACAGGCTATTGTCAACCCGCCCCGGGGGCGTTTTATACTTAGGATATGGACAAAATAATAGTCACGAATTCGCCCGGGAACGGCTTGTGGTGCATCGGCTGGATCTTTACCATCGGCTACTGCCGCCTCTCCTTCGGGAAGGGGGTGCTGGCCATCATCATCTGGCCGTACTATCTCGGCATGGAGTTGAGCAAGAAATTACACAGCTAACTATAAAACTATGGAAGAAGTCATTGTGGAAGAAGTTACGGCACGCGATGGGAACGGCTGCGCCGATTGCGGGAGCAGAATGAAGTGGCGGAAGATGCATAAGCGCGGCGGAGGCATGCTCTACTTCCTGGGCTTCATCGGCGCCGCGGTGTATTACGTCCAGGGCGCGCCGACTTTCTGGGCCGGCGTCGTCGGTGTGCTTAAGGCCGCCGTGTGGCCGGCATTCCTCGTCTACCACCTGCTCAGCTATCTCGGAGTGTAATGAAAACATCCACCGTTGTCGGAGCTGCCGTTGCACTCGTTGTTGCGGGCGGAGCATGGTACTGGCTCGGGCAGGGAGCGGCGCCTGCGGCGCCGCTCATGAATGACTATAAAAACGCCACCTATGTGATCGACGGACAGCCGGTCGCGCTCGTAGGCGGTCGCGCGGAAACTCCCGCCGCGCCCGGTTCGGCATCAAAGGTCGTTACGCAGTACTTCGGTAACGAAGCGACCGGGGATCTGAACGGCGACGGCATTCCAGATGTCGCATTTCTTCTCACGCAAGACGCGGGAGGGAGCGGGACGTTCTATTACGTCGTCGCGGCTCTCAAGGATGCGAGCGGATACCAAGGAACGAACGCGGTGCTGCTTGGCGACCGCATCGCTCCGCAGACGACGGAGATACGGGATGGACAGCTGGTAGTGAATTACGCCGACCGTGTCGCAGGCGAGCCGATGACCGCGCGACCGTCCGTTGGGGTGAGTAAGTATCTGCGGGTGCAGGGAACATCGCTCGTCGTCGCGCGTCCCGTTGTCGGTGCGGGGGAACGTTGCGGCGGCAACATGCTGAACGCTCCTCTCTGTGCGGCCGGCTATCACTGCGCGCCGGCTCCCGGCTCCCACCTGCCGTTCGGGGACGTCGGCGGTATTTGCGTCGCCAATTAACTGCGCGCAGGGGCAGCTCCGCCCTCGTTCGTTTCTTGGCGCCCGCTGAGGGAGGGATTTTGGTATACTTCCCGTATGGCTAACATGCAGACGATCCGGCCGTACTTCTTATTGGCCGCCATTTTCGGTGCAGGAGCACTTACCGTCGCCGTATTCTTTCCGTTCTTGAAACCCTTGGCGCTCGCCGCGGTCTTCGCGGTCGTGCTCCAGGGGCTCTATCAGAGAGTGGTTAAGCTCCTCGGCGGCTGGCCGAGCACCGCGGCGCTCCTGACCGTCATCATCAGCGTCTTTTTCATATTGCTCCCGCTCTCGCTTGTCGGCGTACTCGTCGGGAACCAAGCGCGCGACCTGTATGTCTCTCTCGAGGCGGGGAGCGGACAGACCACCATCGTGCAGATGTTTTCTCGGGTCGACGAAACGTTCGGGGGAGTCTTCCCGGGGATCGGCGAGTTTTCCCGCAGCGCCTCGGTCGACGTGAATACCTACACCAAAGATGCACTGCAATGGATCACGGGACACGCGGGAGACATCTTCTCAGGCGCTTCGCAACTCCTTCTCGCGTTCTTCATCTTCTTTATTGCGCTCTACTACCTCCTGCGCGACGGCAAGCGGGTGCGGCAGATACTTATTGAGCTCTCGCCGCTGAGCGATAGGGAAGACACGAGAGTTTTCGACCGGCTCGAGCTCGCGATCAATTCGGTCATCAGGGGGAACCTGGTCATCGCGCTCGTACAGGGCGTCCTCACGACCGCAGGCTTCACGATCTTCGGGGTACCGAACGCCATCCTCTGGGGAACGGTTGCGGCGGTTGCGGCGCTGATTCCCGGTATCGGGACCGGGCTCGTCTTCATCCCCGCCGTTGCTTTTCTTTTCTTCACGGGAGCGACGGCGCCGGCGCTCGGCCTCCTCATCTGGGGCGTGGTCGGTGTCGGGCTCATCGACAACTTCCTTGGGCCAAAGCTTGTGGGGCGGGGGATGCAACTCCACCCGCTTCTGGTTCTCCTCGCGGTGCTCGGCGGGCTCATATACTTCGGCCCGGCGGGCATCTTCCTCGGTCCGCTGACGTTGAGTCTGCTCTTTTCGCTCGTCTCCATCTACTCCGACGTGTCGCGGGTCTAGTCGCCTATGGATTCCTACACTTCCTACCAAACGCTCGTGAAGCCCGGCTGGTCGCCGCCGAGTTGGGTGTTCGGCCCGGTGTGGACGATGCTGTACGCCATCATCGCGGTCACGTACGGAACCGTGTTTTATAAGGCGCTGACCGGGGAAGTGCCGTGGAAGGTCGCGCTCCCGTTCGCGCTCAACCTTGTGTTCAATTTCTCGTTTACGTATTTCCAGTTCGGGCTCAAGAATAATTATCTCGCCGCGGCCGACATCCTGCTCGTGCTCGCGACGCTCATCTGGGCGCTCTTTGCCCTCTACTCCTTCGGCCTCAAGCTCCACATTGAGACCGGTGCTCCTTCGTACGCGTGGATTATATACGCGAACATCCCGTATCTCCTCTGGGTCAGTTTCGCCACGGTGCTCCAACTCACCATCACGTACTTGAATCGGTAGGTGTATACTGCGCTCATTAGCAGATAGCACGAGTATGTATATGAAGAAGATACTTATGGGCGTGGCGGCGGCGGCACTGTTCGGCGCATCGGCGCTTCCGGCGCTTGCGGCGGGGAATTCGACGCCGGGGCTTAATCGGTATATGGACAACCTCGGCCGCCAGCAGGCGGGAGTGGTGGGCGCGCAGTGCGGCTCGGGCGCCGGCTCGGGCTCCTTCGGCTACTTCGGCAAGGGCCTCAACATGGCGGGTGGTGCGAACGGGTACCAGACCGGCCTCAACAACAGCGCGGTTTGCGGCAATCGTCCGTAATCGGCATACAGAAACAGCGCCCGCCCCTCCGGGGCGGGCGCTGTTTGTAAAATATGGCCCTTTGCGTATGATAGTCACGGTTGCACAACAAGAGAGGAGAACGAGTTGGAATCCAACCCGAAACTAATCACGGAAATATCGCAGTTTCAGTCGATTGCGGTTGACACCTCCGTCCCAACGCTCAATCAGATCGGCTTCGTTCGCGGGAAGACGGACAGGGCGCAGTATTTTCAACTGGTGACGGATGCGTACCGTGCCTCAAAGCTTCCGTTCAACGAGACGATACGGGACTACCTGTGGCTGGTTGTGTACCGGTTCAGCAAACGTGCGGACATGCTCGACAAGCTGGACGCGGCGGACTACCTCCGGTATGTCATCGGCATAGTCACCATCGACAAGCAGCTCATGCAGGATGTCGCGGATATCTGTCTGCAGTACATCGCGTTCTTTCCCGAGCGCACCCGCGAGCGGCGGGAACCGCGGTCGTTCGAGTATGTCGCAAACACGGGCGCAGCGCTGTACCAGCGCCTCGCGCGCGAGTCGTACGGCAAGGACGATGTTTCCAGCAAGATGTTTCAGGCCATGGAATCATCGTTCATGCACGCCGCTCTGGTATTGCGCTCGACGATCCGCGACTTCACGCGGCGCCGGGAGGTGGGGTATGAAGCGGGCCGGCATCAGGCGATGAACTTTCTGCGGCAATCGGAGGCCAGGAACACGCGCCTGGCGGTCGAGAAGTTCTGCAATATGTACTTTGTCGGGGAAGAGATCCTCACCCCGAAATCCATCAACTAGCGCCCCTGGAGCAGGGCAGTAAGGAAGAGCAGGTCCGCGGGCCTGCTCTTTTTCAATTTCCGGCAGGGGCGTTCCCAGAACCGGGAGGTGGGGCAGGTCGACTTTCGGGGAGTTTTGCGTTAGGTTGTGGGCTGGGTTTTGGCACACGCTCTTCAGGAGAATTGCTATGAACGAGGCAGAGGGTTCGTATCCGCGCTATCTAATGGTGGTGGCCGGAGAAAAGGTGTTCGCATCGCGGCAAGCTGCGCAGAACCTGCTTTTCGACCGGGACGGCGTCAAGATCGAAGGGCACGTCCAGGTGGATGACAGCTACATCGTCAATATAGGTCCCGGCGAAGCGGAAACAGATCTGTTCGAGGTTGCCGGATAGAAAGCAGGCGAATGGACTGTCATGCGGCGCCAAATACAGGCGGTTCCCCTCCGGGGAACCGCCTGATTCTTTTGCCCGGCAGGGCAGCTTGCCGTGAGCATGCCTGCGGTGAGTCTATCGAACCGCCGAACGGGGGCGTTTCCAAACCCGGGGAGGTGTGGTTTTTGAGGTGGGGCAGGACGGTTTCCAAAAATCCCGGGATTATTTACTAGGCTATAAAATAATCCACACCATCACACATTGCACATATTTTCTCGTGTATAATTAAAATGTGCAATATGCTTTCTAGCTCACACAAAAACCTTA
>JAJZRH010000026.1 GCA_021802795.1 bacterium | reverse complement strand
TCCGCCTTCTTTCCTTACCGGAACACATGCAGACCGCCATCGTGAGCAAAGAAATAAGCGAAGGCCATGCGCGCCCCTTGATGGCGCTCAACGATCGTCCCGAGGAGCGCGAGACGCTCTTCAAGGAAATCATCCTCAAGCGGCTTCCAGTCCGCGCCGCCGAACGCATTGCGCGCTCCATTGCGCAAGAGCGCGTGCACAAACATCACCGCAAATCGCCGGAGATGGTTGAACTTGAAAAATCCTTGACTGAGACTCTCGGCACGCGCGTCATTATTGAAACGAACGCCGAAGGCGGCCGGCTCCTCATAGACTTCTTCTCGCCGGACGACCTCCAGCAGTTGGTGGGAGCGCTTGCCGCACAAGAGAAAGCCGAAAAGGAGGCGACGGAAGTCGCGATGCAGATATTTCCCAATACGACCCAGCTTTCAGACGATCCGGTTCCCGCCGCCGCTCCGGAAGAACCTTCGGACGACGATCTCTACTCCATCAGCGGTTTCAGCGTTTAGGCGGCTTTCTTTTTCCAAAAGCGCCGTCGCGTGCGCGGCGGTTTTGCCGGTTCGGTCATGCCGAGCGTGGCGCGGATGTGGCGCCGGGCGAGCGAGGTGCGCGCTATCTCGAGCCACTTTTGTGAGGGGTGCGCGGAGTCGCGGCGAATTATTTCCACGATGTCGCCGTTGCCGAGCTCGGTCTCAAACGAAACGAGCTTGCCGTTGACTTTTGCTCCTTGCAGGTGATCGCCGAGATCGCTATGTATCGCATAGGCGAAATCTATCGGCGTGGACTGCGCCGGCAAGTCGATGACGTCGCCTTGTGGCGTAAAGACGAATACACGGTGCGAGAAAAAGTCTTCCTTGAGTCCCTCCACGAATTCTTCGGAGCCCGCGACTTCCGTGTGCGCTTCGGCGAGTTCGGCAAGCCAGGGCGGCACCTTGGTTACGCCCTTCGGCCCGTCGCTCTTTCTCGAAACTTTCATCAATGACGGGATAAGCGAACGTATCCACGAGAACGAGATGGCGGAGAATCGGCTTTTCTGCACTTCCTTGCCGAGCTTCTCCACGCCTTTCCCGAGCTGTTTGTAGGTCATATGCGAGGCGATGCCGAACTGCGCGCGCCGGTGCATCTCTTCCGTGCGTATTTGTATCTCCACGATGCCCGCCTCGGGCGTTACGACGGTCGTATGGAGGCTTTGATATCCGTTGGGTTTCGGAAAGGCGATGTAGTCCTTGAATTCTCCCGGCAGGGGCTTGTAGAGCGCGTGCACGGTGCCGAGGGTCGTATAACAATCCTCAACGGTCGGTACCACGATGCGGAGCGCGGCGATGTCGTGGATAAGACTGATGTCGTCGTTCTTCCGTTTCAGTTTCTGGTGCAGGCTCCAGAGACCCTTCATGCGGATGTCACTGCGGAAGGTCGTCAGTCCCTTCGCCTTCAGTTCGCGCAGGAGTTCTTTCTGCACCTTCGCAAGGCCGTCTTCGGTCTCCTGCGTTTTTAGTTTGCGCACTTCGGCGGCGTGTGTGGCGGCGTCGGGGTCGACGTACGGAAAGGCGAGGTCTTCAAGCGTGCTCTTCATCTTGCCCATCCCGAGCCGGTCCGCGATGGGCGCGTATATTTCCAAAGTCTCAAGCGCGATGCGTCGGCGCTTGTGCTCGGGCACATACTCAAGCGTCTGCATATTGTGCTTGCGGTCGGCGAGCTTCACGATGAGCACGCGGATGTCACTTGCGGTTGCGACGAGGAGGCGGCGGAGCGATTCCGCATGGCGCTCGGCGCCGCGGTATTTGTGCGTACCGAGTTTCGTCACGCCGTCTACGATGAAGAGCAGTTCTTTCCCGAATTCTTTTTCCATCTCCGCGCGCGAGACGCGGCCGTCCTCAACGGCGTCATGGAGGAGTCCCGCCGCGATGGTGGTTGCGTCCATGCCGTATTCGGCGAGCACTTTCGCGGTTGCCGCCGCGTGGGCGAAATAGGGTTCGCCCGAGTAGCGAAGCTGGCCTTCGTGCGCCTTTTTAGAGTATTCGTATGCTTTCTCCACGAAGGCGATATCTTCCGGCGAAGCACCCGCCATCTCGCCGACGATCTCCTTCACGCTGGTCATAGGTGCTTACTATACACCCGGCGTCGCGATATATCCACACCATGAATAATAAAAAAAGCCATATTTTGAGCCATTTTATGAAAATGCTTGCGTAAGGGCTTGACAAATCGCAGGTAATAGTCTAACATGAGGCACACTGATGGATCGTCAGGTTTTGTTGCCGAAACCTTTCGTGGATTCAGTTCGTGTCGGTGGGTCGTCCTACAGGTTTGGACCAAATCGATTACGATTACATGTTCTTCCCAGGCAACTAGGGGTGATGGATATATGAGTTGAGTTTTTGGATCCTAAAAGCTCGACGCGTTTCTTTCCGTCATTTCGAAAGCCTTCGGGTAACGCCGAAGGGAGGTAGGATCAAAAGGCCCCGCAATCACTGGGGCCTTTTCTATTTTAGGTATTCGGCTGCTTCGTCCGGGGTGAGCGAGTCGGGCTTCGTCGCTTCCGGCAGATAAATGCGGCGCAGGCCTTTTTTCAAAAAGAGTCCCTGTTTTGATTTGTAGAGCACCAAACTTTTCCCGGTGCGCGGGTGCTTGCCGATCTCTTTCACGAGGGTAACGCCCTTCGGCGGCAATTTCGGCGCGGCAAGGAGCGTGAGCGCCTCGTCGAGCGTAATGGTGTACGGATCGCCGACAGCGGCCTTGAGCGAGCGGAATTCGCCGTCGCTTCCGACATACGGACCGAAGCGTCCGGTAGAAGAGAAGACCGCTTTGCCGGTGGAGGGGTGCATGCCGAGCTCGCGCGGAAGCGAAAGGTATCTCACTGCATCGGCGAGCGTGACCGTGGAGAGATCGGTCCCGGCGGGAATGCTCGCGCGTTTGCCTGCCTTCTTCGGGCGTCCTTTCCCACGCTTCTTTTTTCCCTTTGCGGGCTTTTCTTCCTCCGCGTTTGCGACCTCTTCTTCGGGGAGCGCCATCTCCACGTACGGTCCGAAGCGGCCGGTCTTCAGGTAAATGGGAGCACCGGTTTCCGGGTGAACGCCGATGGGTTCGTCGCCCTTGAGCTCGTGGCCGTCTTCGGTCCGTGCGCCGAGACAATCCGGGTATCTCTTGCAACTCATGAAGACGCCGCCGCGGCCGAGTTTGAATTCCATCGAGCTACCGCAGAGCGGGCAGGGGAATTCTTTCGGCGCGTTGCCGAGCGAGGTCGCTTTCGGCAATTTGTCTTTTGCGCGCACTTCTTTCTCAAACGGTCCGTAGAACGCGGAGAGCGTTTCGGTATAGCCGCGTTCGCCGCGCGCGATCTCGTCCAACTCGTTCTCCATCTCCGCGGTGAACGTGTCGCTCACGTAGGTCGGGAAATTCTCCTCAAGCCAGCCGGAGACGACCATGCCGGTCGCGGTTGGTTTGAGTGCGCGTCCGAGCTTCTCCACGTAGCCGCGGTCGGAAATAGTCTTCATGATGGATGCATAGGTGGAAGGGCGTCCGATGCCGCGCTTTTCCAGTTCCTTGATGAGGCCGGCCTCCGTGTAGCGGTTCGGCGGCTCGGTTTGTTTCTCGTCATGCGAAAGCGAGAGGAGCGTGAGCGCATCGCCTTTTGCGAGATGCGGCAGTTCCACGTCCTCGCCGCGCGCTTTCGTATCGAGCGCGAGCCAGCCGGGGAAAATGACGCGCGAGCCGTTTGCGGTGAAAAGCGGAATATCGGCACTGGCCTTCGCCGCGACGCCGGTGCGCATGATGCGCGCCGCGCTCATCTGCGACGCGAGCGCGCGGATGCGGATGAGTTCATAGAGCGCGGTTTCGTCCGGCGTCGCGCCGGCGCGCATGTGCGAAGGATCGGTTGGGCGAATGGCCTCATGCGCCTCCTGCGCGTTTTTGCTCGTCGTCTTATAGGCGCGCACCTGCAAGTACTCCTTGCCGAATTGTTTTTCTACGAGTGCCGCCATTTTTGCGACGGCTTCCTGTGCGAGGTTCACCGAATCGGTGCGCATATAGGTGATATGACCGGCTTCATAGAGCTTCTGTGCGGCGCGCATCGTGCGCGACGGCGCAAAACCCAGCCGGGTGGAGGCGGTTTGTTGGAGCGTGGAGGTGGTGAAGGGCGGCCGCGGATTGCGTTCCTCGGCCTTCTCGGTGACGTCGGCGACCGTCCACTTCGCGGTTCTGCCGACGAGCACGATGCGTTCCGCTTCTTCCTTCGTTGCGGGTTGTTCAGTGCAGGTTGTCGCGATGTCGCCGGCCTTTGACTTGAAGAGTGCGGAGAGGACGAAGTAGGTAACGGGTATGAACGACTTTATCTCGCGCTCGCGCTCCGCAAGGATGCGGAGCGCCGGCGACTGTACGCGCCCGGCCGAGAGGCCGTAGCGCACTTTTTTCCAAATGAGTCCGGACAGATCGTAGCCCACGATGCGGTCCAGGACGCGACGGGCTTCCTGCGCCTCGCGCAGGTGCTCGTCGATGGCGCGCGGGTGTTTGAGCGCTTCTTCGATCGCGTCCCTGGTTATCTCGTGGAACACCACGCGTTTGGGTTTCTTGAGGCCGGCGACTTCCTTGATGTGCCAGGCAATGGCCTCGCCTTCGCGGTCGGGGTCGGTCGCGAGGTATATCTCGTCTGCTTTCTCCGCGGCGCGCTCTATCTTCTCAATCACTTCGCGCTTCTCGGCGGGGATGACGTAGCGTGGAATGAAACCGCCTTCGATGTCGACGGCGTCTTTGTTGGACTTCGGCAAGTCCCGCACATGACCGACAGAAGCAAGGACCGTGTAGTCCTTGCCGAGGTAGTGCCCGATGGTGCGCGCCTTAGTGGGCGATTCGACGATGAGTAATCGTTTGCTCACGCATTAACTCATAGCGCGCATACCTATATATGGTCAAGCCCGCCGCGCTCAATAAGTCTGGCAGATCAAGTATGGTGTGATACGATTATGGCATTACAATATGATGAAACCGCGCCTGGTCGTCGTGATCATTGGTCTAATTGTGCTTGCTGTCGGTGCCTATCTTGTGTACTTGATCGTGTTGCCGTTCGAGAAGCTTCCCTTGGCAGAAAACAATCTCGTACCGATCGCCACGACAACCGGCATGCAAGGAGAATCGAAAATTGGCCTAGTATACAGGAGTCTTCAATATATTAAGCCGGCCTCTGTCTTTTCGTCTTTTTCGGCGAACGACCTTGTCTTGTACGACTTCTCTGCCGGCGCCACGACGACCTTGAAGCGCCGCAACGAGTCCTTTGCAAACGCTCCGCTGTCAAAAGAATGGACAACGCTCGACGGGATGCCTACCTTATTGCTCAGCGCTCGCGACGTGGATAAAACGCATACGGATTTGGCGATCCTAAACCTTACGACACTGAAGGTGTCCGACACGATGTTGGAACATTCCGCAGTTGTCGATCCTGCCGCATCAGCGGCGTATGCACCGGATCTCGGGAAACTTGCCTACTGCGGTCCGGATGGCGAGTATTCCATATTGAGCCTCGGGGATTTCTCCGAGAAGACAGTAGTAGCGGCGGGTGCCGTAAACAGCATCTGCCAAGTTGCGTTCACGGGGAATGCCCCCGTGTTCTCTCATTCCGGTGACGCCGTTTATACTTATTCGCTAGTTACCGATGAGCGCGGCAGGACGTCAGGACAGACTCTGTACCAAAGACTCGACACGGGCAGCGGGGCGGTCTCGACAGTTTCAAATGCGGCCGGAGGTATCCGTGGCTACAACGCGGATCACACTCGATATGCGGAAGGGACTAGTTCCGGATTGGTTGTATACGATACAAGCGCATTGGATCTTGAGAAAGTTAACTATTCGGAAATTACCTCAACAGCGCCAGTGGTCGCATCGATATCGCTTTCAATTCCTCCCGGCGGATTTGTAGGCAACGAGGTATTCACGCAGGACGGCAAAGGAATCTTCTACTACGTGTGGCCGCCTCAAGGCGCGGGCTCCGGCAAGATTGAAGTCGGCTATTATGACCTTGAGCGCAATACGAATTATTACCCGATAGAGCTTCCTCCGGTTCCCACCTATTCCATAGACCTGCTTGGAGCGTACGATAAAAATTCACTCTTCATGTCCCTCGTTTCTGAATCGTTCGAGGGATCGATGTTAAATACCGGAGCGATACTTTCGCAACGAGGGCATGCGACGCTGTACCGAGTAACGTACGACGGCAGATTCACCCCAATTGATTCAAATATGGAGGGATTCGCCATGCAGACATTTGTGAAGGCAAAGTAACTACTTTCGCAACGGCAAATAGTTACGCGACTTCTACTCGTATCGGGTGGTGGTCGGAGCACACGCGGTCGGGGAGAACCGCTGCATTTTTTATGGTGAACGAGTGCGAAACGAGAATGTGGTCGAGCTGGGATTGCGACAACGGGTGCGTGATGCCGCCGGCAAACGGATTGACCAGTTCGTGTTCGACAAAATGTTTTTGCAAACGGGTGCGCTCGCGCCGATAGAAGAACGTGTCGGCGAGTGAACCGCCGAGGAACCAATTAAGGATGGACATTCGCGGAGATTCAACGGTATTGAAGTCACCGCAGACGATCGTCGGACGCGAAGGGTCTCGCTCGGCCATGGCCCGTTCAAATTCGCGTATGCGCAAATGGGGCGCGGTCAGCGCAGTGTGCAGATTAAAGACGCGCACAGAACCCGCCGGTGCGGCGATATCCGCGTACATGCCGTTGCGGTTCCGGATCTTGGACCAGTGCAGGGGGCGCATGAAGCGAACGAACAGCTTTGTGCGGAGCGGCAGGAGCGGCCAATAATCGGGCCAGGGAAGGGAACCGGAGGCGGTTATCGGATAACGCGAAAGGATGACGAGATGGTTCCGATTCGTTTTGGCGAAAAGTCGGTCCACGTCTACCGCATCCGCATGGTGGAACGGGAGCGCGTGCAGTCGCACAAGGAACGCATCAGGTACCTCCTGCAGGCAAAAAACGTCGAAGTCGCTCTGCGCGATGAAATCAAGCGCGCGGTTGAGTTCGCGATTGCGGAACAGCATGTTCCAAGAATAAATAGTCATAGGCGGTGCCACGCGCCGAATTCCTCTTTGACGAGACCGCGCAACTCCAGGGCAACGAGGGCGGTAAGGAGTTCACCCGCGGCGCCCGGGGCGCCGCGGAGTATTTCGTCGCGGGTCTTCGGCTCCTCAAGCATACTCCAAATAACGAGCTCCGCGTCTTCTAGGTCGCGCGGAGCTTCGCCGCGCGCGCTGACCTCGCGCGGCGGTATCCCGAGCGCTTCCAGTATGTGGAGCGGATCGCTCACAAGCGCGGCGCCAAGCCGGATGAAGAGATGCGAGCCGAAGGCGTGAGGGTCGCCGATGCGGTGCGGGACGCAGAGCAGGTCGCGGTTGTATTCGGAAGCAAGTCGCGCCGTGATGAGCGTGCCGGATTTATTTCCGGCTTCGATGACAAGTACGGCGTCGGCGAAGCCGACCATAATGCGGTTTCTGGAAGGGAAGTCGTACGGCGCCGCGCGATAGTCCGGTTTGTGTTCCGAAATCAGCGCGCCGCCGGCCGCGAGTATATCTTTCGCCAGGCCGAA
>JAJZRH010000025.1 GCA_021802795.1 bacterium | reverse complement strand
GGGTCATTTCAAAGGAAGAGGAGTACACGAGCCGGAGCAAATACCTCTTTGAGGTCAATAGCCGGAAGACCATCGACGGTACGGACCGCAAGAATATCGCTCGCTACATCAATCACTCCTGCACGCCCAACTGCGAGCCGGAGATAGAGAAGGGGCGCATTTACATAGACGCCATTAAGAACATCAAGCCCGGCGAAGAGTTCACCTATGATTACGGCGAGGAATACTTTAAGGAGCACATTCGGCCGTACGGCTGCCGCTGCGTGAAGCACCATGCCAAGCATAAGAAAACGCCCCGCTAAAAGCGGGGCGTTTTCTTATGCTCGATCTAACGCGAGTTAGATCTTGCTGACGCCGAGGGCGTTCGGGCCCTTCGGGCTGTCTCCAATAGTGAACGAGACTTTGTCCCCCTCCTGGAGCTCGTCGAACGAAATGTTCTGGAGCTCGTAAGAGTGGAAGAAAAGGTCCTTTGCACCCGGCTGGGCGCCATCGACTTTGATGAAGCCGAAGCCCTTCTCGTTCTTCTTGATTACGGTACCATTTTGCATACTGCAGATTGATAGATTGTGTGACTAAGGTATCAAATCAGTAGCCGAAGATAGAAGCTCGATCCCACTTCTCTGGATCCAGCGCTGGTTGATATGTACAAAATAGCAGATACCCGCTTTTTTGTCAATATGCCGCTTGGGCGCCGAGTGAACCGGTACGGTGATACACTCCGTGTATATCCGTACACGCCATGGATGCTTTTGAAGCCCCTTCTTCGATACAAGACCTGTTCAAGCCTGCATGGCGCTTTTCGCTCGCCGGCGCGCTCATCCTTCTCGCCGGCGCATACGTGGCCGAACATTTCGCGAATCTCTACGAGCTTTCGTATTCGGCGCGCCCGACGTCCACGTATGTCGGTGACCTTCTCCTCGACAATCTGCCGATAGTGAACCTGAACGTCATCATCATCGAGGGAGCCTTCCTCGCCATCGTTCTTGGCACGCTCTACGTATTCCTGCGGCCGCGGTACGTCCTCTTCACGCTCAAGGCGCTGGCGCTCTTCGTCGTCGTTCGGGCGCTCTTTGTCTCCCTGACGCACGTCGGCATCTACCCGGGCAATATCGATCCGGGACTCGGGCTTTTCGACGGCATCTACACCTACCTTAATTTTCAGACCGGGTTCTTCTTTTCGGGGCATACCGGCCTGCCGCTCCTTCTCGCGTTCATTTTCTGGGAGGACGTTCCCGCGCGCGTCGGGTTTCTGGCGCTTTCAGCCGTCTTTGCTGTTGCGGTCCTGCTTGCGCACATCCACTACTCCATCGATGTATTCGCCGCGCCGTTCATGGCCTACGGCATATTTACTATGGCGAAAGCGCTTTTCCCGCGCGACCACGCGCTCCTAGGCGCGGCGCCCTAGCGCGCCGGGAATTTCCGCGCAAAGAGCTCAGTGGTCGTCGGCGCGTTGAGCGCGCTCAATCCGTAGAGCCGGTCCATCGTTTGCCCCGCGCCGCGGTAGTAATCGCCGCGCGCGGAGGCATAGCCGGCTTTCTTCACAAGCGCCACAATGTCGGCATTATATTGCCCGAACGGGTAGGCGAACTCGTTCACCGTGACGCCGAGATTCTTTCCGAGCGTTTTCTTGCTGTCGTCTATCTCGCTCCAAAGGATAGCCGGGTCGGTTATTTTCGTGAGGAACGGATGCGACTTCGAATGACTGCCGATGATCATGCCGGCGTCGCGCATCTTGCGTAACTGGTCCCAGGTGATGAATCCCCGTGTGCCGATAGGATTCGTGAATACGAAGAACGTCGCCGTGTAATGATATTTCTTCAGGATGGGAAAGGCATAGGTGAACTGATCGCTCCATCCGTCGTCGAAGGAAATGATGATGGGTTTCGACGGAAGCGGCGCGCCGTCCGTGAGATGGCGTTCGAGATCGGCGAACGACACGACGTGATAACCGGCATCCGCAAGGTACTTCATCTGCGCGTCGAACACCTCCGGCGTGTGCGCAAGCGTCCGCACCGCCCGGCTGTCAGTCGGATAACTCGGCCGGACGATGTGATAGACCAGGATGGGCACGCTCGTCGTCGCCGTTGCGGGAACAGCCGCCTGCGGCGCGCCCGCAGGCGAGGTAGTAGTGGCGGACGATGGGACTGCATCGGGTAGCACATCGGTATAGAACGCCTCGTGGGAGCGAAAGAACTCATCGAGCGGCCCCAGATGATCATTCGCGTATAGGAAAATGCCGCTTGCAAGAGCGGCGCCGAGTGCGATAAGCGTTATGGGGAACCGAAGAAAAGGGAACATTGTGTCGGAGCAGTATATCCTAACAGCGTTCGAAAAGGAAAACGGCCTTGCGGGATCTACGCTGAAGCCTCGTTGCCGCGTTCGGAAAGGGCAGAGGCGCGAGCGACCGAGAGGAAGACCGAGAGCGCCAAGGGCCCCAAGATGAATCCGATGGGCCCAAAGAACACGATGCCGCCGAGGATGGAGAAGAGGACGAAGAGCGGAGAGACTTCGAGCCCTTTGCCGAAGAAGTATGACGTGAGGATATTGTCCACGAGTATGACGGTCGCAACGCCGGAAACGGCAAGGCCGGCCGCGGCAAGCAGGTCGTTCTGCAAATAAAGATAGGCGATAGCGCCGACGAACGCGAACGGCGTGCCGAGCCCAGGGATGGCCCCGATGATGCCGCCGATGCTGCTCCAAAGCACCGCGTTCGGAATGTCGAAGAGAGAGAACGCGATCCAGATGCACAGCCAGCGTATAAGCGCGTTCACCAATGTGCCCCGCACGATCGAGCCGATGGTCCGATACATCTTGTCCAGTATCTCTCTAGTCACCGCCGTACCGAACGGGCTTATCTTCACGAACGAATCGAGCAGCGAGCGTCCGTCGCGCAGGAAGAAGAAGAGAGCGAGCAGCATCAGGAACGTATCAAGCAGGACCGAAAACGTCCGGTACGCGAGTGAACCGAGATTGTTCGAAATGAACACCAGCGCACTCCCGATGAAGCCCTGCAAGTCGAACGCGAATCCGGGAAATGCTTGCTGGAGGGGTCCTTCGATGGCGCGCTCGACGAGGCGCACATATTCTGTCCCGCCCCCGTATACGCCGTACAGGCCCTGTGTTTCCTTTAATATTTGCATCCCCAGGAAGAAAAGCGGCACGATGAAGAAAACGAGCGTCAAACCGACCGTGAGCAGGGCCGCCGTACTCTGCCAGCCGCGGAGCATCCGCGCGAGCTTCTCATACGGTCGGTGGAGGATGACGGCGAAGACCGCGGCGAGCGCGAGAACGGCAAGGAACGGCGCGAATACGAAGAAAAGAAGTATCGACGCACCGCCGAGGAGAAGTAGAAGAGAGAGGTCAGTTCGATTCCGATGCATATACACAGCGTAGCACGAGCGCGCTATACTGACGGTACTTAGCAAGGCTAATAAATAATGTATGGACACCAAAGAAATGCGGGAAGATTCCGAGTGCGGCGATTGCAGAGAGTGCAAGCACGGCATGGGCGGCGGATGCTGCCGGCACCGGCGCATTTGGCACATTCTCGTTAAAGTGCTCGTCGCACTCTTCATCTTCTGGGCGGGCGTGCAGGTGGGCGAGCTCAAGGGCATCCTGCGCGGCTACGGATACGGCGGAGGATACGGCTACGGCATGATGGGCGCGTACCGCGACAACGCCGGCCAGAATTACTTCTATGGAACTCCCGGTGGCATGATGGGCGGCTGGCTCCGTGCCGAAGTCTCGACCACGACGGCGCGCTAAACGACGGATTTGCCTCCAGAGGATAGCCGTGCTATAGTAGCGGCAACAAGTGAAAAGGGCGACTCGGAAGAGCCGCCCTTTTCGTTTGTTTTTGAAACCGTTCTTTGGAGAAATGTATGGAGCATCATAATCACGTTGTGGAATGGCAGATCCCTGACCATTCCGCAGGGGAGGAACAATCCGCATCCGGGCAATCTGCAGAAGGACAGTCCCCGGGAAAAAGTAAGGACGTTCTAGCGGAAATACTCACCGTTTCGAGAGGCCACCTCTCGATGAATTAGCGAGGAAGGAAAATAAAAAAGGCGACCCGCGGGTCGCCTTTTCGTTTTGGCATTTACCTATTTCCACCGCAGACGCAGAGTCGATCTCTTTCGGGCGATCCGGACGTTCGGCAGCGGAGATAGTACTGTCTTCATGGCGAAGACTCTTTGCGCCCACGCCTCTAGCTTGCGCGCGATCTCCAGGAGTCCCTCGTAGTCGCAGGGTTCAACATCCGGGGCAGGGAAAGTGACAACCACGCGCTTCTGCCCGTGCGGCGCTATGTACCCGGGTTCTTCCGGATAGTGCGGGACCGCCTCAAGCATCCTCTGAAATTCGCGTGTCAGTATGTCGCCATACGGTATCGTCATAACGACGATGCCTTTCCCGCGGCGGAAATTCCGGAGCGGGCTTACGGTAACGACCTCTTTGCCGCCGGACGCATCCTTTGACGGGAAAAGGCGCATAAGCAAACTTTCCGTTTCGCGGATCGCCTGCCGATGTCTTTTCCACCGAGACAACGAGACTACCTTACCTCTTGACGCTTTCATTACGATCTCCTTTACGCATAGTGCGCGTTGGTATGGTTATAGGTGGAGGTTTGGCCGGATATGAAAATGAACACAGCCGGACGAACTATATCATTTTTTACCTAAGATGCGCTCCCGCCCCCGGCGAGCTAGGAGTGCATTCGTTGCTCGGCTTGCTTGGTAGTGAGCCAGTCCATCACCTTCTTGCGGTGTTGGTCCAGGGACCAGAGATTGCTCTTGAAAAGCGCCGCGTGCGTTTTCCGGAATTCACGCAGGAGCGCGGCGGACGCTCGGGGAAACTGGAGCGGCAGGCCCTCGTTATAGGACGCCAAGAAGGCTGAGAAGGGAACCATCTTCTCGCTCCGCGCGCGGTCCAGGTCGGGCAATTTCATGCATAAATAGTACCACGAACTTATTGAAAAATCAATTTTCCGCCATGTGGCGGGCGCGCCTGCGGTTCGCCGGATGGTATACTTCCCGCAATAGCTCTATGAACTTCGACCTCTCCTGGTTCGCGCTCATCAATGGCCTCGCGGGCCATTCAACTATCGCCGACCGGCTCGGCGTTTTTTTCGCATCCGATGCGCAGTATGTGTGGGCCGCGGCGCTGTTCGTTCTCTTGTTCTGGCCGAAGAAGGAATGCGAGGACAATCGCATAGTAATACTGGTCAGCGTTGCGGCGGCGGCCATTGCGCGCCTTGTGGTAAAAGGGCTTCTGGTGTTCGCGTACCCGCGCCCGCGACCGTTCGTCGAACTGCCGAACATCCATCCGCTCATTGCCTCGCCCCTCGCCGAGAATTTCCAATCATTCCCCTCCGGGCACACCATATTCTTTTTTGCGCTCGCGACCGTCATCTACCTCTTCCACAAGAAATGGGGGGCCATAGCGTTCATCGCGGCCGCGTGCATCGGCATCGCTCGTATCTATGTCGGCGTCCACTGGCCGACCGACATCATCGGCGGCGCCGTGCTCGGCATCCTCACCGGCTGGGCGACCTATCGCTACTACACGCACCACAAAGTGCACATCACTACTCTCGTTGGGAAAGGATTTGGCGCCTTGGGCCTCTAGCGGCGCCTCGCCTTACACCGACTTTCTTATTTTGGACACCAGTTCAATGATAGAGGGGTTGCCTCCCAATATCAGGTCCTTGAAATCGTTCGTTTGTTTGGAGGAGTCGACGCCGTCGGAGACCTTCATCACGAATCCTACGACCGTTGTCGTACCGTCCTCTTTTTTGCTGATCTGGCCGCAATCGAAGAACCGCAAGTATTCGCCGTCTTTGCGCTGTATCCGATAGGTCGCCTCGTACCGCTCTGCCTTGCCGGAGAGATGGTCCCGCATCGCCTGCATCGTCTTCTCGCGGTCGTCCGGATGGACGAGGTCGACGAAGTCTTTGTAGTGTTTGAATTTTTCCGCGGGATAGCCGAGCATACCCGCTTTCGCGTCGCCAAAAGATACTGTTCCCGAAGGCAGGTTCATCTGCCACCACGTCGTCGTTCCGCTGAGAACTGCGGTATCAAATTCCTCCATCCTGCGGTTGTTGGCTTCCATAGGTGTGTGGACATTACTCCCGGTTAGTACTGCATTCAGTGTAGCAACGCCCCGCACCATCATGATGCCTGCAACCCCCGGAGGGGGATATCCCCGGCGGAAAAAGAAGCGCCCCCGACAGGGTCGGGGGCGTGGGGCCGGGTGAACGGTTCAGTCGCCGCTGTAGGCGAGTTTACCGCAGAGCGGGCATGTGGCGGCGTTCTTGCCGCCGAAGGGGATCAACTCCACCTCGACTTCTTTGATGCACGACAAACAGATTACCGTCTTGTAGGTCCCGTACGGGAGTATCTTCGGTGTTGTCTTTTCGCTTTCTTCGGGAGGGGTATTCATCTTGACCTCACTTGTTGAATGGATCGATCCCGCAAACTGCGCAGGTGGTGTACAAGCAAGCTCTACAGTAGCACGTACGGTGCTACATGTCAACATTTGAGCACTTATTTCCTTGCGTAGCGCCCGACGAGCTCCGCTTTCGCAAGCAGGGCCGGCGCGAGCGCTTCGAGCACTTCCTTTTTCGTTGCGCCGGTGGGAAGCGCGAGCGGGGAACCGAGTGCGTAGAGCGTGAAGATATAGCGATGTTCACGCGGTTCGTACTCGGGCGGCGGGCACGGGCCGGTATAGCCGCCGGTGCCGGCGCTGTTGAGGCCCGCCGTGCCGACGCCGTCGTCTTCCGGTATTTCCGACAAGTCGGCGGGAATATTGAAGAGTACCCAGTGGTCGAAGGCGTCGATGCCGCGCGATTCCCGCACGACGCTCGGTATGTCGGGGTCATCCACGATGAGCGCGAATGCTTTAGTCCCCTCCGGCACGCCGCCCCAGGCGAGCGCTGGTGAGAGCTTGCGGTCCCCGTCGCAGGTGTATTTTGCGGGGATGGTCCCCTCGTCCTCGAACGCGGGACTCGTGAGCGTGAATGCAGGCGCAGTGGGCATGGGAGGCAATTTACGGATAATTGCGGCGGCCGCAATGACGCACGTAATAAGCAGAACCGCCAACGCGAGAACGCCCGTTCTCATCTCTTGATTCTATCATTGCGACATACGGATTTTCGGTTAATATGCAGATACGCCCTTTGGGGCGCGTTTTTAAGAACATTCCGCGGTTATTTCCGAAATTCGCTCCGCGGTAGCTCAGTGGTAGAGCGGCTCGCTGTCAAAGGCAGCTTCTCGTCGTAAGGCGAGTTGAAAAACGAGGTGAATTCGGGGAAACCCCACCGGCCACGGCCGAGGGCAATCCCGAGCCAAGTCCCGCGATCGTCGGGAAAGGTGTAGAGACTATCCCGCAAGGGAGTACTGGGCTCATGATTTTCGGGGTCCCCATTCTGATGGGGAAGCGAACGACGGATTGCGTTAGTGAGAGCGTAGAGCTTGAACGACAGCAGATCCGGTAAGTGAGCTCGGGAAGCGCCTCGCATCCGGATTCTGGATGATGATATAGTCCACCCCTACAGGTAACTGAAGGACAAGTGTAACGAGTTGGTCGTAGGTTCGAATCCTACCCGCGGAGCGAATTTCAGAAATCCGAGTTGTTCGAAAGCAAAAGAGCTCGAAAGGGCTCTTTTGCTTTTCGGTGGTATATACTTTGGTACATACCATGACTCGCAAAGAAAAAAGAACCTACGCCG
>JAJZRH010000024.1 GCA_021802795.1 bacterium | reverse complement strand
AATAGCCATGTGGACTATGTTCAACGCATTGAGGATTACTAACGTTGCCACGGTCTGCGATTTCGTCGGAAGAGGATGCCACAGGATATAGATTGTGTAGAGTATCGCGACGATCGCGGCGCCGAGAAAGTTTCCTTTTATCATATGCATCTAGTGTATCACCGATGAGTGCACCCGGCCCAGCAGCACGGGCGGCGCATGCCCCCTTTGAGTTTTGAGAGCCCTTTCTTGATCCGTATGTCCCTCGTCTCGGCTTTCTTTCCTGAGGTGACCCAACATATCCACTCATTGCGCGCCAAAGGCGTAATGTCCTGCCACACAGTGAGCGCGGGCGGGGTCGCGAGGAGTGCTTCCCGCCAATCGGCGGGCAGGGCATGCACGGTGCCGCCCGGTATCTTTGCAGACATGCCCGCATTATACTAAAACCGACAGCATATGATTCGCGAAGATTTCGAAAAACTGATCGAAGAGGGATTCCTGCTTCTGCCGGAGAAATTCCGTGCGCGCATTAAGAACGTCGCGCTTTTGGTGGAGGACGAGCCGTCGGAGGAAGTGCGGGAGCTGGAAGGTCTCGGGGATAATGAGACCCTACTCGGGCTCTATCAGGGCATTCCGAATACCGCGCGCGGCGATACGTATGGCGTGGGCCCCACGCTTCCGGACACCATCACGCTCTACCGGCTCCCGATAGAAGAGGCGGCGCGGGAGGACGGGGACGACATCCGGAAGGTCATCGCGGAGACGATTTGGCACGAATACGCGCACTATTTCGGCATGGATGAGGACGAGGTGCGCCTGCGGGAGGAGGAGCGCGAGCGGTAGGGAAGGTTGCCGTTCTCTGTCCGCGTGATATACTTAGGTTTCCTAAGTAATTTTACGATATCCGCATGCATCCACGAACCACGAAGGTCCTCACGCATCTCTCCAAGCCCCATATCTCGCTTGGCGGGGCGCTTATCATTGCGCTTGTCGCTGTCGGCATCGCATGGCAGGCAAGTTCCGTAACTCCGTCGGGGCAGTACACGAAGGCGGTCAACGCATCCATCACGGGCGTCGGCGGGGCGACCTCCGACCTTTCATTCCAAGTGTCCGGACAGGTCGTTTCCATTCCCGTTTCGATCGGACAGAAGGTTGAGGCGGGCGCGACGCTTGTCGCACTCGACCAGTCCTCGCTCCAGGCGACGCGCGCGGGAGCAGCGGCGAACCTTGAAGCGGCCGAGGCGCGTCTTGCGGCGCTTACGGCCGGCACGCGCCCTGAACAGCTCGCAATAAATCAGACAGCCGTCGCGCAAGCGAAGAATGCGCTTGCGAGCGCGCTCCAGTCGGCCTATACGAACGCGGATGATGCCGTGCATGCAAAGGCCGACCAGGTCTTCACGAATCCCCGCAACGCGACGGCGCAACTTTCCGTCCTCGTGCCCGATGCTACGCTGGTGAGCCGTATCCAGACGGAGCGCGTCGCGCTCGAGGCGATGTTCGCATCGTGGAACGCATCGCTTGCCGCTGCCACGGGCGACCCCGAGAGCTCCGTCGCTTTGTCCGAGGACAACATGAGAAGCGTCGCGGCGTTCCTCAACGACCTCACCGTTGCGCTCGCTGAAACCCAGCCCGGCGGTTCCATTGGAGCGTCGACGCTCGCCGGATATCAGTCGAGCGTGAATACCGGACGCCTGAACACGCTCGCTTCGCTCTCAGGACTCATTTCGGCCGATACGGCATACAAGGCGGCCGTTGGCGCGCTCACGCTTGCACAGGCGGGAGCGACGGCGAACGACATCGCAGCGCAAAAGGCCGCGGTCGACGCGGCGCAGGCGACGCTCCGCGGCATTGACGTTATGCTCCGGCAATCGGTGCTTACCGCGCCGTTCGCAGGCACGGTCACGGCGCTGAACGCGCACCTCGGCCAAACCGCCGCGCCCGGGGTGATACTCGTTTCCATCGAATCTTCCGGCGGGAGCAAAGACAATGCGCTCGTGGTTCCGACAAGCTCCGTTATCAGGAGCGGGGGACAGGCGTTCGTATATGTGAAGGACGCAAAGGGCGCGCCGATACAAACGCCGGTTGCGACCGGTCTTACGGGCACGGACGGCATGACCGAGATACTCTCCGGACTTGCCGCTGGAGATGACGTGCTGACTTTCGGCACGACTAATAAGCAATAATCATATGGACCCACTTCGCAAACAACTTCTCTACGTCGGCTCCGGCGCATTCCTTATCATCGCCGTCGGTGCGGTCAGCGCGTACCTCATCCTCACGAGCGGCCGCGTGTCCATCGACACGGCGAGCATCCAGGCGCCGCTTATCGGCCTTACCTCGACCGCGCCCGGCATCCTTGATGCGGTCTACGTACACACGGGCGATATGATCACGGCGAACCAACCGGTAGCGCTGGTCGGAACGCAGGTCATCACCAGTAAGGTGGCCGGCATGGTCGTCTCGGTCAATGATGCGGTTGGCGCTCAGGTGAATGCCGGGGTCGAGGTTGTTACGATGATCGATCCGTCGCAGTTGCGCGTGGTGGGCCGCATTGATGAGAACAAGGGTTTCGCGCAGATACGCATCGGCGATCCGGTCAGGTTCACCGTCGACGCATTTAGCGGGAAAACGTTCACCGGCGTCATTGATGAAATAGCGCCGACTTCGAACCAGTCCGGCATCGTGTTCAATATCTCCAGCCAGCGCCAGGTCCAGCAGTTCGACGTGAAGGCGCGCTTTGATACGAGCGCATATCCCGAACTCCGGAACGGCATGTCGGCGCGGATGGAGATTTACACGAAATAATCGTTGCAGGGTATGGAGGCCACTCTCTCGCAGAAAGCGGCCCACCGGCTCACGGGGCACCCGTGGCTCGTGCTCGCTACGGTGATGGTGGGGACGCTCCTCATCGGTCTCGACCGCACGGTCGTGAACTTGGCCATGCCGAAGATCATGGGCGACTTCGGCATTACGGTCTCCACGGCGGCGTGGATAGCGACGGCCTACATCATCAGCAACGCCATCTTCGTGCCGGTCTTCGGCAAGCTCGGCGACCTGTTCGGCAATCGCATCATCTACCTCTGGAGTTTCGTCGGCTTCATCTTCGTTTCCATGCTCGCCGGCCTTTCGTGGGATTTTTATTCGCTCGTGTTCTTCCGTATTCTCCAGGGACTCGTCGGCGCCGCGGTCTATCCGACGGCAATGTCGCTCATCGCCAAATCGTTTGCCGAACCGAAGGCGCGCGCGCAGGCGCTCGGCATCTGGTCGTCGTCCTTCGCCATATCCGCCGTCATCGGCCCGTTGCTTGGCGGGTATCTCGTCGACAATTTCGATTGGCGCTGGGTCTTCTTCATCAACCTGCCCATCGGCATCGCCGGACTCGCAATGACGCTTCTCTTCCTGCCGCACGATCGGCCCGGGGAGCGGGGCAAGTTCGACTGGTTCGGCGCAGTGCTTCTCTCGGTCGCCATTTCGGCGCTGGTGCTCGTGGTGGATCGCGGGCAGGACTGGGGATGGCTCTCCTCGGCGAGCATCCTGTGCTACGCGCTCACGCTCGTGTTCGGTGCGCTTGTATACCAGTGGGAGACGCGCCATACGCACCCCATCATCGATTTTAAATTCTTCCGGAATCCGGTCATCGTCTCCGTGCTCGCGGTCTCATTCATCTCCTTCGGCGGGATGATGGGCGCGATGCTTCTCCTGCCGGTGTTCGCCCAGACATTCCTCCACTACACGGCGACGCAAAGCGGCTACCTCTTCGTGCCGATGGCGCTCGCACTGCCGATATTCGCGCCTTTGGGCGCCAAACTCGCGAACTCATTCAATCCGCGGTACACCGTCTCGTTCGGCATGGGTCTTTCCGCGCTCGGCCTGTTCCTCCTTATGAACCTCGACCCGACCATGACGTCGTGGGATTTTGTCCTGCCGCTCGTCCTGTTCGGCGCCGGTCTCGGGCTCGGCATGGCGCCTTTAACGAGCGCGGCCACAACTTCCGTGCCGCTTCATGAGGTAGGCATGTCCTCCGGCCTTTTGAACCTCACGCGCAATATCGGCGGCGCGTTCGGCATCGCCATCTTCAGCACCATCCTCGCGAACACGACGAACGCGAATGTGCTCATGGTGGCGCTGAATTCACACATCAACAGCTCGTCGCCGGCGGCGCTTGCCGAGGCCGGCCGGCTCATCATTATGAAAGCGGAGCTGCTCTCCTACGGCACGGTCTTCGGCTGGGCCGCGGGGGCGATGCTCGCGGGCGCGCTCATCGCGCTCTTCTTCCTGCGGACGAAGCACGCGGATGAGAAAGATATCCCGCCGGAACTTCTCGCTGAGGCGGCCGCGGGCGGATAATATGACTATGATGAAACGCGCTCAGAAAAAACCCCATGCTTCCGCGGATGTCACGCGAGCGATGTCGCTCTTCTTTACGGTGCGCCGCATCGTGCGCACGAGGCTCGCGCAGGGCAAGAAGTACGACCCTTCGGCATGGCTTCATATAGAAACGATGAAATTCATCGCGGACGCGGGCGGGCCGAAGATGAAAGACGTCGCCGACCATCTTTCCATCACTGCGCCGTCCGCCACGACGCTTATCGGCGGTCTCATACGGAGCGGGTTCGTCACGAGTTCGACCGACCGACGCGACCGGCGCACTTCGCGCTTGGTGCTCACGGCAAAGGGGAAGAACGAGCTCCGGAGGGCGGTCGCCCGCGGCACGCGGATACTCAACGGGCTGTTTGCGGCGCTGTCGAAAACGGAGCTAGCCGCATTTACCGGCGCGCTCGAACGACTAAAGGAAGCATCCGGTGAATAAGGTCTACGCGAAACCGGGGAAGTAATCGGTTTTTATGGAAAAGCGGGAGACGCCCATTTCGTGCAGGGTTTTCTTGAACGCCTCGACCATGCCGTGGGGCCCCGAGATATAGAACGTGCGCTCCAGATAGTCAGGTATCTCACGCTTGATGAGCGCCGCGTCGATGAGTCCGGCATAGGTGCCGGGCGCGGGCGCCGGTTCGTTCGTGAGCGCATAGACGGTCTTAAGGCCGATCGCCTGCGCCGCCTTGTCGAAGGTATCCCTATACGCTATCTCGGCGGCGGTCTTGTTCGAGTAGAGGAGCGTCGCGGGGCGCGTATCTTTGGTGTCGACCATATGCTGCACCATGCTGCGGAACGGGGTGACGCCGATGCCGCCGGCAATGAACGCGAGTTTCTTTCCTGCGTTCTTCGGCAGGACGAAGTCCCCGGCAAGATGCGATACCGATATCGTGTCGTTCACTTTCATCAGGTCAAGCGCGCGCTTGAAACTGCTCTTCGGTTCGTAGAAACGCACGCCGAGCCGCACGTTCTTCTCGGCCGGCGCGGAGGCGATGGTGAAGAAGCGGCGATTCCCGCGATCATCCGCAAAGCGGTGCGGCACCGTCCATTCCACATACTGTCCCGGGCGGAAGTCGGTGAACGGCCGATCCGGTGCGAATACGAATTCATACGTCCCGTCGGCAAGCTTGTTCTTCTCAAGGAGCGTCAGGATGTAGCGCCCTTTGGGGCTTACCAGGTAGACGAAGATATTGCCGATGAGGAGAGCGAGCTCCGGCGTGAAATAGAACGAGCCGATATGGATATTGGGAGCGAAGAGGAATCCGACGAGCGCGCCGTAGAGGATGCGCAACGCCCGCGTGGGCGGCATGGTCAGCGGTTCGGTGAGCATCACAAGCGCCAGGAAAAAGAACGCGGAGTGGAGAAGCGTCTGCGTCAGTGCGGTCAGCGCACCGCTGCTCGCCGTTGCGGCGATGGTCAGGAAAGCGACGACGGAAAACGCGATGACGAGGTCCTCCCGCCGTATCTTGCGCACGATGAGGAGGCCGCCGAGGACGACGAACGGCAGGAGCGGCAGGTTTCCGCCGACCCACCAGGTGGCCGGTTGGTTCAGGACGAACGCCGAAAGTGCGACGCCGAATGCCGCCGCATTGAAAATATGCTTCCTGCCGATGGCAAAGATGAATTTGGACGCCATCGCCCACGCCGACGCGAAGATGAGGAAACCGACGCCGGCGTAATTGTCCGGGGCGACCGGCGTGATGATGAGCGCGAGTATGAGGGCGGTGATGTAGATCGACTCCACGTTCGTGATGGCGCCGAAGCCTTTCGCGAACGCCGTATTGGTCGCCCAGCATGCCGCGAGAATGACGAGCGTTGAGAAAGCGAGGTTCGCGGGATTGTAGGGCAGGATACCGAAGAAACCGAAAAAGAATGCTGCGGCGAGAAGGACGAGGAGGTAGTACAGCACGAGGCGGTACATCGTGATCTTGTTCAGGAAATTATCTATGTAGGTCATATTATATTTTTGCCTGGGTGAGCGCCGAAGCGAGCGATTGCTGGAACGCCTGGCTGGTGAAGGTCGCTCCGGAAACGCCGTCCACCTGTGCGCTCTGGACCTGGATGGCTTCCTGGGTCAGAAGCGGCATCGCCACGCTGTTGATGTACTGCGAGTTCGCGCGATCGCTCGGGTACTGCAGGAATTGTACATCAGCGATGTGGCCGTTTCGGATGACCGCTTTCACTTGCACCGTACCGTAGTACGCATCCGCCGGCGTGCCGGTGTAGGAGCCGTCGGCATACTGGCCGGTCGGTTTCGGCGCCGGAGCCGTCGCGGTGGCGGGCGTTTTTGCCGGGAGCGCCGATTGCGCCGTCCCCGCGGGAGAGGGGGCCGCCGCGGGAGCCGAACTCTCTATCTGCGCGAGCGTCTGCAGGAGCGCGTCATTCGCGGCCTTGAGCGACTGGCTCGGTGTCGTTCCCGCAAGCTGGCTCTGCACTGCGGATCTTCCCGAACCGACGTTCTGCCATGCGGCATAAACGAGCGAAGCGAACAGAAGCCCGAGCGAAAGGGTGAGCTTCCTGCCGAACAGCGACGGTTGGGCAACCGTGGCGATCGCCGCCTTCGGCGCCGTTGCGGCAAACGCTTCTGCAATATCTTGTTCGGTCCAGCCGCTTCCGACAAGCGACTGCCGTATCGCTCCCTGCGGGACGCCGGCGGCGAGCTGTACTCGTATGAAGTCGGCCAGTTGGGGAGTGATCATAGTGCGTACTGGTAGATACACGGGGGAGAACGCGATTATTTCATTCGTCGCCCGATAGTGGGCGGATGCCGTAGGCGTAGACGACTCCGTGCTTGAGGCGTCCCGCTACATATACCTTGTTCCCGACGGAGAGCGTGCCGAGGTCGAAACCTTCCGGCGGTACGACGTTCCAGACTCCTTCGTCGCTGTCGCGGTCGGTATCGTTGTGCGAAATGATGAAGTAGGATTCGGCGACGGACACGACATTCCCGCGGTACACGCCGCGATCTATGTGCGAATCGTGGACCTGTTCGTAGAGCGGTCCCAGTACCGGCAGCCGGTCGTTGTCTGCGGCGGAAAGGAGCGAAGCGTGGAATGGCGTGAAGCCGATGAGCGTCCCGCCGGCGACGCCGATGACGAGCACCCAGAGGAAAATGCGCAGAAGCGAGAATCGGTACGCGGATGTGAATTGGCGCACCAAAAGTTCAAGGATGACGAGAAACGCAAGGGAAACGAGGAGCGAGGTCCACGGGAAGAGCGTGATGAATGCCGTAAGTCCCTGTTCGCCGAACTCAAGCAGGAAGCGCACGCCGCTCTCATGAATGCTGAAGAACACAAAACTGAGCGCGAAGAAAGCGCCGGCGAGCAGGACGGCGCCGGCAAGGCCGACGAGAACGGTACGGAGTATGAAATAGGACCGAGAGCGCATGGGGACCCCGCCCGCGCGGATTTTTTCAAGCACGCTCTTTTGGATA
>JAJZRH010000023.1 GCA_021802795.1 bacterium | reverse complement strand
AAAGGCCGCTATAAGGGCATGGACGAAAAGTTCCTCAAGGAACGCCTGGAGAGATTCCTCCTCCGCATTCCCTATGCCTACAAGGTCGCCGAGCCGATCACGCGGAGCCCGAAGGGCTTTGCCGGGGTCATCGAGCGCGACCTCGTCGCCCAGGCGAAACGCGAAAAAGAGTCACAACAAAAACATGAAAACCAACAAATCTTATAGCAAACGAATCCGCGTCACTCGCAACGGGAAGCTTGTGGTGCGCGCCAAGGGTCAGAACCATTTCAATGCAAAGCAGAGCGGCAGCGCACGCAGCGCAAAGCGCCGCTCGGTCACCCTTACGCTCACGGCGAAGGTCCGCCGCCGCTTCCTCCCGAACACGGGTGCGTAATTAATGCTCGTAATTATTTCCGTATGACACGAATCAAAGGGGGCGTAATGGCGAACAAGAAGCGCAAGAACGTACTGGAACGAGCCAAGGGCTACCGCGGTCTCCGCTCCAAGAAGAAGAACTACGCGCACGAGGCTATCATGCGCGCCGGCCGTTACGCGTTCGCGCACCGCAAAGACAAGAAGACGGCGTTCCGCCAGCTCTGGATCGTGCGCCTTAATGCCGCCGTCCGCACGAGCGGCCACAAGTCCTACTCCACCTTCATCGCTAAATTGAAGAAGAACGGATTTGCGCTTGACCGCAAGGTTCTCGCCGAGTTCGCCACGATGCATCCCGAGATTTTCGAGCGCATCAGCAAGCAAGTCGTTTAAACAAAACGAAAACCGCCCCGATGGGGCGGTTTTCGTTTATAGAACGCGAGCAGTTATTTCTTCGGGCACGCCGCACGAGCGGTCTTTGCCGTTCCCGTTGCCGCCTTCACTGCGGCGGTGTACGCCTCGCGAGCGGTTTTAACCGCGGAGGCATAATCGGACTGCGCCGACTTGCGCGCGGCAACGAAGGCTGTGTTCGCCGCCTTCACCGCGGTTGCGTAATCGGTCCGCGCCGCTTTCACGGCCGTCGCGCGCGCCGTCGCATCAGTGTTCGCCCTTGCGGCGGTCATCGCCGTGTCGCGCGCCGTCATCGCGGAAGTCTTTGCGCTCGCAAGCGCGGTCCGGGCGGCGGTAAGCGCGGAATCCCGAGCGGTCCGGGCGGCCGTCATTGCCGTATCGCGTGCGGTCCGCGCCGCAGAGAGAGCTGCCCTATCTGCCGTGGTCGCCGCAACGAGACAGGCTCTGCGAGTCTGTGCCGCGCTATTCGCCGTCGTTGATGCCGTGTCGGACGTTTGTGCGAACGCAAGAACCGGAACGAAACTTGCGACGAGCAAGGTCCCTATTGCTGCTTTTTGAAAGGTTTTCATTCTGTTACCGTTTATTTTATAAGTAGTTCCCATCGGACAAAACCTTAGCGATTCAGTATATCGTTGTCCTTATTATTTGCTACACCGCCGGGAACGGATTTATTTCCCGCGCCGGGTCAGGCCTCTTTCACCCTTTCCTTGGTTATTTCCCACGCCTGCCCCGCCTCGGGGACGATGGCGCGCGCGCCGAGGTAGTCATGGATGCGCTGGGCGAGGAACCGTTCGGCTGCGGGCTCGCCAAGGGCCGTGAAGATGGCTTTCAAGCGCTTGCCGGCAAGAGCGGCTTCCGCGAATTTGATGAGCTCGTCGCGGTCGGCGTGCGCCGACCAACCCTCGAGCTTCTCTATCGTCGCTTTGATCTTCACCTCCGCACCGGCAATACGCACGCTCGGAGCGCCCTCCATCATCAGGCGCCCGGGCGTGCCGGGCGCCTGGTACCCGACCATGAAGAGCGTGGTGGAAGGGTCTGGGAGGTAACGCGCTTCCCAGCGGCCGATGCGGCCGCCATGGCTCATCCCCGCGCCGGCGATGATGATCTTCGGCCCCGGCACTTTCTCTATCGCCACGGAGTCCTCGCGCGAGAGCGTCTTTTTGAGGAAGGGGAATTCAAAGATGCTTCCTTCCTTCTTCATCTCGTCCCCGGTTCCCGGTTTGAAATAGGCCATCCCCCACTTCTCGTAGACCGCGGTCACCTTTATCGCGAGCGGCGAATCGAGGAAAACGGGAATTTCCGGCAGCTCTTTCGCGGAAAAGAAATTAGAGAGCTCGTAGAGCATGAGCTGGGTGCGCTCCAGCGAGAACGCGGGAATGAGGATAGTGCCGCCCTTTGCGATGGCGCGTTTGAGCGCGTCGCGGAGCTTTGCGACGCGCTCTTTCTGCGGCGGGTGGAGCCGGTCGCCGTATACGCTTTCCATCACGAGCGCGTCGGCATCCGGCACCGGTTCCCAATCCGGCAGAAGCGGCGAGGGAGAGTTGCCGATATCGCCCGTGAGCGCGACCGCCGTCCCCTCTTCATCCGTGATGCGCACGCTTGCGGAGCCGAGGATGTGGCCGGTATTGCGCAAATACACGGAAAGGCCGGGTGCGACCTCTTTCACCGTATGGTATTCGAGCGTCTCCACGAGCGAGAACGCCGCTTCAACGTCGTTCTCATCGTAGAGTGGCGGGCGGCCGAGGCGTTGCGCTTCTTCGGCGAGGATGTGCGAGGAATCAAGCAAAATGAGCGCTGCCAGGTCGCGCGTCGCCGGTGTCATAAAGATTTTCCCGTGAAAGCCGTCCCGCACGAGCTTGGGGATGCGGCCTACATGGTCGAGGTGCGCATGCGTGACCACGAGCGCATCGATCGCCTTCACATCGTACGGGAACGGCCCGTACACCTCCTCTACGACAAAGTCGGCGCCCTGCTCGATGCCGCAATCGACGAGCACCCTAGACACTCCACTGTGCGGAGTGTCGGGCGAACCGCCTTCGGCGGTTTTAGCCTTCCCGCGCGCGCCCTCGACTAAAAAGTTGGAGCCGGTCACTTTGCCGGCGCCGCCGTAGAAAGAAAGCGTGAGTGACATAGATGCAATGTAGCACACACGAAAAGCCGCCCTTGCGGGCGGCTTTTCGTGGAACTGTCCTCTCCGGCAACTTTATTGTGCCAGGTGGGATAAACAACGACGGCTTTCGGATTCCTTCACAGGCCTCACCAAGCGCGCCTTAATGCTATTCTCCCGAATTAGGAGCAAGTTGCGTTTTTAAGAACAGCTCCACTTATAACTATACACCCTGTGTCAAATCGGCTTGGGGAAAACGCGAAAGCCCCGCGTATTCGCGGGGCTTTTTGCGTTAGCCGAGGATGTTCTTCATCTCTACGTCGTAGAGGATCGCTTCGTGGGGAACGCGGTAGCTGATGACTTCTTCGGGCTTGAACCAGTGCGGGATCTCCATCTCCGCTTCGGGAACCGAACCGGACGCATGGATAAGGTTGCGGATGGCGCGGTTGTCCGTATCCGCTATCTGGTACGAGTCAAGAACGAAATCGCCGCGTATCGTGCCTATGCCCGCGGAGCGCGGTTCCGTGCCGCCCGTGACTTTGCGCACGAGCTCCACCGCGTGCGCGCCCTCCCAGACCATTGCGATGACCGGACCGCTCGTCATGTATTTCTTCAAGTTCGCAACGACGACGTTCGCCACCTCGATAGGGTCGGTCGACGGCGGGGTCTCCCCTTTCTTTACGTAGCTCGCGATAGATTTCTCGCCGACATTCTTCTTCCAGTTCGGGTCGAGCAGATAGTGCTCTTCTATCATCTTCTCCGTCGGGATCATCATCTTGAGCGCAACGAGCTTGAGCCCGAGGCGTTCGTATCGCTTCATAATCTCGCCGATAAGCGCGCGCTGGATGCCGTCAGGCTTCACGATGACGAGCGTTCGTTCAGTTTTAGGATGTGCCATAGGTTTAAAAATAAATCCCGCGCAGAGCAGGTTATGCGGTTATGATACGCGCTCCGGACGCTTCCAGCAAGATGGTGTGTTCGAAGTGCGCGGAGCGGGAGCCGTCCTTCGTGCGGAACGTATAGCCGTCCGGCGCAAGGATGACCGCGGCCTTGCCCGCGCTTGAGATGGGCTCGAGCGCAAGCACCATGCCCTCGACAAGAAGCTCCCCGGAGCCGGCACGGCCGTAATTCGGAATGAACGGCTCTTCGTGCACACGCTCGCCCACACCGTGGCCGCCAAGTTCTTTCACGACCGAAAATCCCGCGTCCTCTATCTCTTTCTGTATCGCATTTGAAATGTCGCCGATGTGATTTCCCGGAACAGCCGCGCCGATACCGGCGACGAGCGCCGCTTCCGTCGCGCGCATCAGTTTTTTCGACCCCTCGTCCACGTTCCCGATCGGTACGGTAATGGCGGCGTCCACGATGATGCCGTTGTGCGCGAGACCGAGGTCGAGTCCGACGATATCGCCCTCCTTGAGCGTCTTCACCGACTCGTTCGGAATGCCGTGCACTATCTCGTCGTTTATGGAAACGCACAGCGTGGCCGGATACGGCCGTCCAGCGCCTTCGGGCGTGTAGCCGAGGAAGCAGGGTCCGTCGCCCCCGTCGCGGATGAGCCGCTCCGCAAGATCGTCCAGTTCCTCCGTCGTAACACCGGGTGCCGCCTTCGCACGCAAGGCCTCAAGCACCGCCGCAAGACGCTTCCCTCCTTCAATAAGGTCCGCCCGTTCGGTATCGTTCGTAATTATCATTTAGATCTTCAGAATACTCCTCACTTCTTCGGCGATGACCTCGGGCGGACGGTGGCCGTCGATATCGGTCAGCATGCCCTCCTCGCGCAGGAGGTTGATCGCTCCCTCGGTTTCCGTATAGTACGCTTCCAGTCGCTTGTGGACGACGTGATCGTCCGCACGCGCTTCCTTCTCTTTGCGCAAATTGATGCGCGTGTGTACTTCCTCGTCGGGAACGGTCAGATGGAAAATGAAGAACGGCCGATTGAGCCATTTGAGGGACTCTATGACTATCTTCGTCTCCGGCACGGTGCGGCTCGTGCCGTCAAATATCACGTTGTCGCCGTCCGAGATGCTGAAGATGGTCTTGAGGTAGACGTATGAGGCTATCCAGTACGGGGTGAGGAGGCCGGCGTCCATGGTCTCCTTGAGCTTGAGCCCGGCCGCAGTACCCGTCTTCACGATCTCGCGCAGGCCACCCGAGGTGCCCACGACAGGCCAGCCCGTGGCCTTGGCGAGCAATTCCGCCTGGGTCCCCTTCCCGCTCCCCGGCTTCCCTATAAAAAATATGATTGGTTTTTCCATACGCCCACTCTACCATCACTTCGGAATCAGTGGAAATTTGCCTCCGCCGAGTATCGTTTCAGGAAATCGTGATATTTCTCGGCGGCTTCCCGTTTGTCGGGATCGGTTTTTGCAAGCATGTAGAGATACGACACCATAATGAGCGCGGCATACATGACGAGGAGATACTCGGTTTCTCTCGGGGCCGGTTCCGTGCGCAGATACTCATGATATCCGCGCATGACGGCCCGGAACTCCTTTTCGCCCGCAAGAGCGAACACATCAGCGGCCAAACGATACACGTTCAACATGGCCGGTCCGAAATGCCAGGCATATTTCGGTGAGAACGTATCGAACGGGTACAATGTCCCACCCACGTAGAACGCGTTCATGCTGTGTATGTCTATACAGATAGAAACGGGAGACCGGTCATTCGCGTATACCTGCGTAAAAAGCCCTTCGAGCTTGCCCGCATAATCCTCCCGTTCTTGTTGCGGGACGTCCGATTCAACGTCCTTGATCCACTCAACGGTGTCGCGGTGTCGCCCCGACATGTTTTCTAGCAAGGACTCGCGCGGCAAATCGCCGTGCCATACAAAACCTTGCTCACGCCGTGCAAACTGTTTTCCTATTTCGTGATAATCGATCTCGCTAAGGTCATTATTTCGCAAATGCTCGAACAATGAGGAGTCCGATGGCAGGCGCGTCGTCACCTGCATAAACTCCTCGGCGTCTTCCTCACTTTCTACAAAACGGATGGCTCCCGCGTCCATCTTCGTCCCTTGAAGACGCACATATACCTCAGGCGCTAACTGCCGATTCCATTCAAAGTCATCACGGGAGAATGAGAAGCGCTCCCTGCTGCCGGAAAGATCGACGAAATTCTTGTTGAGAAAATCATTGTCGTTCTTATACAGTTTGTATGCTCGCTCGTCGAAAAGGAAAACGTTCGACATGACCGTCTCAATATGTTTGGGAATACCTTTCTCTCCGGGTACCGCCCCCTTCTTCAGAAGATCGAGAAGTTCCTTTTGCGAGTACGCCATAGTGTATGGATAGAGCATATCAGCACTTTGACAAAGAAAAAACGCGGGCGGTTTCGAGTCTCTCGACTCGCTACCGTTCCCGCGTTCCAAACGCCGTCCACAAACTACATGGCGGCGCGTATCGCTTCTTCGATCAGACCGTGGATCCCGAACTGGCCGTTGGACATGATGTGCCCGGCGATCTCGCCGTTCGTGTAATGGAGCGGCTTGCCGAAGACGTCCGTCACCTTGCCTCCGGCCTCCGTCACGATGATGTGACCGGGGGCCGTGTCATGGTGCTTCGTGCCCGGAAAGATGCTCGCGGCGAATTCGCCGGTCGCCACCGCAGCCTCGACATAGCCGACGCTGCAGAAGTTGACCAGCGTAATGCCGCGTTCTTCGAGGTACTGGCACGCCCTGAGGACGTTGTAGGGACTGCCAGGCCACGAGCAGTACCCGACGATCGGACGGTCCGAGGATCCGCTCACGCGCGAAACCTTCAATGGCGTCTTTTCGTTCATCCAGGCACCCTTCCCGCGCTCGGCGGCATAGATCCGTTCGGTGAACGGGTCATAAATGACGCCCATGACCGGCTGACGTACGTAGAGCACGCCGAGCATGAAGGTCGAAACCGGCATTCCCCATGAGTAGGGAAAAGTTCCATCGACCGGATCGCACACAACTTGCCACGGGCTTCCGGTGCGGTCGCTCTCCTCTTCGCCGACAATGTCGACATCGGAGGAAATGCCGCGGATGTGCTCAATTACGAGCCGGTTGATCTCGACATCGGCCGCGGTAAGCGGGGTCGCATCGGTTTTCACTATGCGCTCCATGCCGAAGTGCGTGAAGTACGTTCTCATGATCCCTCCGGCCAGGTAGGCCAGCTTGATCATGTCGGAGAGCTTCAGGGGACAGGCGGAAGATTGGTGCATTGGCGGACCTTTTTCGGTTGAGAGTCGATCGGAATGTGCTACTGCCGACCAATACAATACACATATATTTATGTAATGTCAAGACCCGCCGGGGCGGAGCCTCGGCGGGTCTCTTCTTTTCGTTTTTAGTACTCGCGGAGGGAAACTTGCGCGTCTATCTTCTGCGCCAGGTCGAGTGCAACCTGCACGGCGATGAGGAGCGCAGTACCGCCAAGGACGAGCGTCGTAACGCCCGTGAGGCCCTGAATGATGCTCGGCGCAACAGCGAGGAGGCCGAGGAAGCAGGCGCCCGGGAGCGTAATGCGGTTCACCACCTTGCCGATATACTCTTCGGTCTCGCGGCCGGGGCGGACCCCAGGGACGAAGGCGCCGGTCTTCTGGAGGTTCTCCGCAACGCGGTGCGGCTCGAACGTGACGGCGGTGTAGAAGTAGGTAAAGAGCACGACGAGCAGGAAGTAGACCGAACCGTACTGCCACGGATTGGAAAGGAAGGCGGAGTACCAGAGCGCGGCGGAAGACGCGAACGAGATGTGGAACGCGCCGAGCATTGAGAGCGCCATCTGCGGCAACAGAAGGAGCGAGAGCGCGAAGATGATGGGGATGACGCCGGCCTGAAGAAGACGTATCGGGAGGTAGGTCGCCGCGCCCTGGGACAAGGCCGCGCCGCGCACCGCGCGCGCATACGCTATCGGGATGGAGCGCTCCGCGTCGGAGACGACGACGACCGCATAGATCATCGCAAGGCCGAGCAGAGTGAATGCGAGGTAGCTCGGAATATTTGCGGCAGTGGACGCAAAAAGCGTCTGCGAGATGCCCGCGGGCACGCGCGCAAGGATGCCCGCGAGGATGATGAGGCTCACCCCGTTGCCGATGCCGAACTCGGTCACGAGCTCGCCGAGCCACATGAGGAGCAAGGAGCCCGCCGCAACGATCGCGATGTTCGCAACGAACGCAATAGTGTCCAGGTGGGCGATGACACCCTGACCTTCAAGCAGGAAGAGGAAACCGATGGCCTGGAGGATGGCGATGGGAATGGTGAGCAGGCGGCTCCACTCGATGAACTTGGCGCGCCCGGCCTCCCCTTCTTCAAAGTACGCCTGCTTCACCTGCGGGAAGATGATGGTGCCGAGCTGCATGATGATGGACGCGGTGATGTACGGGCCCACGCCGAGCATCACGATGGAGAGCGAGGAAAGCCCGCCGCCGGAGAAGATATTCAACAGGCCGAAGAATTGGTTGTTCGCAAAGAATGCTGAAAGCAC
>JAJZRH010000022.1 GCA_021802795.1 bacterium | reverse complement strand
AATTATCGTTCAACGAAAAATCTCGTGGACGCGGCGAACGCCGTCATCGAGAAGAACAAGAACCGCAAGGAGAAATATTCGACGACCGAGCGGGAAGAGGGCGAGCCCATCACCGTCCACATGGCGCGCAGCGCGGAAGACGAGGCGCATTGGGTAGCGCTCCGCATACGCGAGTTCATACGCGGCGGGACGCGGCCGGAGGATATCAGTGTTCTGTTCCGCACCAACTTCCAATCCCGCGCGCTTGAAGAGGGGTTGCTTCGCGCCGGAGTGCCGTACAAACTCCTCGGCACGCACTTCTTTGCGCGCAAGGAGGTGAAGGACGCACTCGCGTGGATGCGGCTCGCGATGGACCCGTCGCGCGAAGTCGACAAGATACGCGCGGCGGCGTCGCCCGCGCGCGGCATCGGAAAGATAACGCTCGGTAAGCTCGCGGCGGGGGATAGGAGCGCGCTTCGCGCCGGCGAGAAGGCAAAGGTGGAGGCGTTCGAGAACATCATCAACGAACTCGCGCACGCGGCGGACGCGCTCATCCCCTCCGAGTTCGTGAAGCTCGTCGTGGAGAAAAGCGGCATGCGCCGCGCGCTTTTTGAGGAGGGGAATGCGGAAGACCGCGAGCGGTTCGAGAACGTGGAGGAACTCGCTTCGGTCGCCGCGCGCTACGATACGGCGCCCGGAAAAGAAAGCATTGCCGCCTTCCTCGCCGAAGCGGCGCTCGCGAGCGACCAGGACGAAATGGATCAGGGGGAGAAAACGGGCGTTACGCTTATGACCGTGCACGCGGCGAAGGGGCTTGAGTTCGGTACGGTATTCGTGACCGGCATGGAGGAAGGACTGTTCCCGCACCAGGGCATGGGCAATGAGACGGACCGCGACGAAGAAGAGGAGCGCCGCCTCTTCTATGTGGCGATGACGCGCGCGAAAGAGCGGCTCATCCTCACGCTCGCCCGCGTCCGGAAGATCTACGGCAGCGACTACGCCTCCGAGCCGTCATCATTCCTTGCGGACATCGGCGGCGGTCTCATGCTCTACGACGAGACCGACGGAATGGATATCATTGAAGCCTAAGCGGCTTCCTGCTCCGGTTCTGCGATGTCGAAATGCTCTTTGAGGGCCGCTTCAACATGCGGCCGCTGATGCTCGGGGATTCTTTTCCACTCGGCCTTGCCCTCGGGATTCTCTTTGTAATACTTCATGGCGATATCAAAATGGTGCGCACCCATGCCGGAGGTCGTTTTTGTCTTGTGCTCGACGTGCTCAATGCCTTTGAGTATCACTTCTTTGGCGCGCTCAAGGTCCGCGTGTTCGAACCCGTGCTGGAAGCGCAGTGAATTGCGGAGACCTCCCGTGTCGAAATTGTGCGGCGTAAGGCGATAGTTCTCCATACGGTGTACAGTATACCGTACCGTGAAAGCAAAGAAATCACTCGGGCAGAACTTCCTCATGCACGCGCGCATTGCGGAACGCATCGCGAAGACGGCCGGATTCGCGCCGGGCGCGGCCGTGTTCGAAATAGGTCCCGGCACCGGCATGCTCACGCGCGAGCTCCTTAAGCTTGCGAAGAAGGTCATCGCACTGGAGGCCGATGACGAGCTGTTCGAAAAACTGCAGGCCGACTTTGCGGGCGAGATAGCGGACGGGCGGCTTGAACTCATCCACGGCGACATCCGCACTTTTGATATTGAGGCGCTCCCGAAAGGGTATGCGCTCGTGGCGAACATCCCGTACTACCTCACGGGAGAAATTTTCAGAATGTTTCTCGCCGCCCCGAATCAGCCGAGCGCGCTCACGCTCCTGGTGCAGAAGGAGGTCGCCGAACGCATCGCACGCGCAAAGAAAGAGAGCATCCTCTCGCTCTCGGTAAAGGCGTACGGGACGCCGAAGTATGAGTTCACGGTGCCGCGGGGCGCATTTTCTCCCGCGCCGAAAGTGGATTCGGCCGTGCTCACCGTCCGCGGGATCTCCCGGGCGCATTTCACGGGGCGCGGCGAGGAGGAGCGCTTTTTCACGCTCCTCCATGCCGGGTTCGCGCACAAGCGGAAGTTCGTGCGGAATAACCTGGCCGAAGCGGGGTTCGCCATTCCCCTAAACGCGCCGCGAAGCGGCGCGTCGGGCGAACAGGCGAAGCCTGTTCTAGCCGAGAAAGCGCGCGCCGAAGACGTGCCGCTCTCCGCGTGGCTTTCCCTCGCCCGTTCCTAACGCACCTTATATACAGACAGGGCCGCGCCTCTTCCGCGCACGGCTGGTATACTTATGAACGATATGGGGGAACGATTTCTTGGGAATTGGCGCATTCTGTCCGCAACGCTTTTCTCGGCGGCACTGATCGTTGGGGCATATGTGCTTGCGCGCGGCGTCGAGTCGCCTCCGGTCGCACAAGCGTCGGAAGAGACCGCGCTCCTGCAGGCCATAGCAACGAAAGATTCCGACGGCGACGGTCTTCCCGACTGGGAAGAAGCGCTCTACGGCACCGATCCCCATAACCCCGACAGTCTCAAGCTCGGCATGACCGACGGCGAAGCCGTCGCGAAAGGCCTCATCATCCCGAAGGCGATAGCGAACATGCCAGTCGCGACTTCCTCGCCGAGCGGCTCAATGACCGTCGATCCGTCGCTCCCTCCTGCGCCGGCGGAGGGCACGCTCACCGCCGCTTTCGCGAAAACTTTCTTCTCGCTGTACCTTTCCGCGAAGCAGGCGAACGGCGGCGCCGACCTCTCGGAAAGCCAGATGGACGACATCGCGAACAAGGCGGTGAGTTCTCTTGCGTCGACGGTGGTCGTTGCGCCGGATTTTAAATCCATGAAAGATCTCGCCGTCTCCGGTTCGGGGCCGGATGCGCTCAAGGCATTCGCCGCAAGCGCTGAGGCGGTGCTCCTGCGGAATACGAGCAATGCGACGACAAGCGAGATCAACTATCTGAAAAGCGCGCTTCAAAATAAAGATACGGCGGCGCTCGACCACATCGCTTCCATAGCAAAGGCCTACCGCGATTCGGCGGTCGGTCTCTCCGTGCTCCCCGTGCCCGCAGAGCTCGCGGCCGCCGACCTCGCGCTCGTCAATGCGCTCATGCGCATGAGCCAGGTCATCACCGACTTCACGGCCGCGAACACCGATCCTCTTGCAACGATGCTCGCTCTCCAACAGTATCCGCAGGCGACGCTCGCACTCGGGACGGCGTTTGTAGGCATCGGACAGGTCTACTCCGCCTCCGGTGTCGTGGTCTCCGCGAAGACTCCGGGAGCTTCGTTCGTGAACCTCATCGCGGATATTTCCGCGGACCAGCCGATTTCCAAAAAGCCATGATGCCGAACCCGTTGGCAAGACCATTCGCCGTTCTCCTCCTGGTCGCATTGCTTGTTCCCTCTGTATCTCTCGTCGCGCCGCAGCGTGCGCACGCACAATACGCGGTGCATATCGTGAGCAGCTCGGCCCCGACTGACATCAAGACCGCGGTAGAGACCACCATCACCGCAATTAAGAGTACGCTTACTGAAGTGAATACCGCCACGACCGCATGGGCGCAGCAAGCGGCATGGTGGAATGCGAACGTACTCCAACCGCTCGCTTTCGTGCTCTCAGGCAATCTGATGAAGGCGCTCACCGCGGGCGTGATTTCGTTCGTCATCGGCAAAGCGAACGGCACGGGCGTTCCTCAGTTCGCCACCGACGTGCTGGCGTCCTTGCAGACCGTGAGCGATTCGCAGGCGCTCGCATACTTGAACCAGTTTGGGAGAAACTCTAACTCGCCGTTCGCGTATTCCATCTCTTCGGCATTGCGCATCAACTACCTCTCGAAGACGAGCCTTGCCGGCTTCTGGTCCACCAATCAATGCACGCTCACCCAGTATTCGTCGAACGTGAACGGCTTCCTTGCCGGGAATTGGTCCCAGGGCGGCATTCCCGCCTGGTTTGCGCTCACCACGCAGAACCAGAACAATCCGTATACGTTCTACCAGAGCTCGCAGAGCCAGCTCTCGACGCTCGTCGGTCCCGGTATCGGCGGCGTGACGGGGACGCGCCTCACCCAGCTCGGCTGGGGGCAGGGCTTCATGTCGTGGTGCGGAGCGACCGATACCACCGGCAATACGGGGGCGGACATAACGTGCCCGGCCGGTTCCTACTTCGTCGCCGTCGATAACAAGTGCGAATACAGCGATGGTTCCCCGGCAACCTCGATCTCTTCCGCCAGCCAAGGTGTGAACCCGGGCGATCCTTGCACCGACAGTAGCGGCGTGCCGGGTGTCATCAAGACGCCGGGCACCACCATCAAGGCGACGCTGGACAAAGTGCTCGGCGGACAGCAGGACCAGATCACCAGAATGGGGAACGTCGGCCCGCAGATCAACAATATCCTCGGCAACATAGCGACCGTCATGCAGACGGTGAACTTCGCGGCGCAGATACTCGGCGGCTCGAGTTCCGGCGGGCTCCTCGGCGTCTCCCAGTCCTCCGGCGCAAATGCGGCTCCGCGGCTTATGCAATATCAAAACACGCAAGGGAACCTCGGCGTGACGAACTCCGCGATATACCAAAACGCCGCGGCATCCTCGGCGTCCGGGTCGAGCATATCGAATAAGATCACACAGTATCAGTCGGCATGGAACACTATCAGCGCGGCGGCGAATGCGGCCTCGACGAGCGTGCAATCTCTCGCGAATGTGTGCACTGCCGCCGCGACTACCGCCGCGCAGGCCCAGCTTAATGCGAATACGATGGTCGACGGGTTCTACTACAATCCGACGCCTTCTCAGCAGAATTTGAGCACGGTGCATTCTGTCTTCATAGACGCTGCTCGTGCGCAAGCGGCGAGCGCGCAGACGACGCTCTCAACGGTAATAGCGCCGGTACTCGCCCAGGCCGCCGCCGCCGCAGTAACCGCGGCAACGTCGGTGGTGAGGGCTCAGCAGATACAGAACAGCATGTCGACGGCTACCGATACGGCAGGGAGCGCTTATGCCGCCGACATCTTGGCGCTCCAGGCATTGCCGCCGACGATGACGGATGTGGTCAATGCGCAACAGGACGCGCAAGCATTCGGCGACGCCGCCGCGAGCCCCGCCGGTTCCCTGAATGTCTCCGGCGGTACGACGGTAGACCGGATGAACCTCATCAGCTCAAATGCGGCTACGCTCAAGACAACCGTTTGCAATCCGAGTTCATCGCTCTATGCGGTGCTGCAAGGAGGTTGATATGCGGAAATTTCTCCCAACATCTTTTCTCGTCCTCGCTCTCCTTATAGGTGCGGCGGGGGTTGTTCCGGTTGCGCATGCGCAGTTTTATGACGCCATGGGCAATTCGTATACCACACAAGCGGCTGCTACCGCGGCCGATCAGGCTGCATTGGCCGCTTCGACAGCGGCGAATGCGGCGGCCGGCATAACCACGCCGGACCCTGCCGCCGCAAAAACGAAGACCGACTACAGCGATACCGATTCCGCATACAACGGCATCATGATAAAGATCATGAGCCTCTTTGCGTGGCTCGTCGGCGTCGCGGCCGTTGTCCTCGACTACGCGGTGTACTACACCGTCGTCACGATGGGGAACTACGTGAATCATCTCTCCGCCATCGGCGTCACCTGGCGCGTTCTGCGCGACATCGGGAACATCATGCTCATATTCGGTTTCCTCGCCGTAGGCATCACCACCATCCTGAATGTGGACTGGTACGGCGGCGGGAAGAAGATGCTCCCCATGATGCTCGTTGCGGCGGTGTTCCTCAATTTCTCTCTTTTCATATCCGAAGCCATCGTCGATACCGGGAACCTCTTTGCAACGCAATTTTTCACGCAGATAAACGGCGGCGATCTGCCGACTGCGGGAGCATCCGGCCTCTTGACCAACTCATCCGGGACCACGCTGACCACGGCGAACGAGGGCATCTCGAATAAGATAATGTCGCAGTTGGGCCTCCAGGGCATTTACGGCTCTGCGATGGATCCGGCTAAGGCGAAGTTCCTGTTCTCCGGCGCCAATCAGTGGTTCGTCGGGTTCATGGGCATCATACTTTTCATCGTAACGGCGTTCGTCATGTTCTCGCTCGCGTTCGTGCTCATCGCGCGCTTCGTCGCGCTCGTGTTCCTGCTCGTCGTCGCGCCCGTCGGGTTCGCCGGGCTTGCCGTTCCCGGCTTCGCCAAACGTGCGAGCCAGTGGTGGACCACGCTCTTTGAGCAGACCATCACCGCGCCCATCCTGCTTCTCATGCTCTACATCGCGCTCGCGGTCATCACCGACGCGCAGTTCCTCACCGGCACCGGCGTGTCGACGAATAGCGGCTCCGCCGCATCGAACGATGCCGCCAGCATGTGGGTCGGATTCGTCCAGAACGCCAACCTCCCCGGCTTCGCGAGCATGATGCTCTCGTTCCTTCTGGCGATGGGGCTCCTGCTCGCCGTCATCGTATATGCGAAGCGCTGGTCCGCTTTCGGCGGCGATTGGGCGTCAAAAATGGGCGCGAAGCTCTCGTTCGGCGCTACGGCATGGGCCAGCCGCAACACCGTCGGCCTCGGTTCGAATTTCCTCGCAAAACAAGCCAGAAAGAGAGGGCTCTCTCGTGTACCACTGGTCGGTACAAATATAACGAAGGCTCTTGAGTACGGAGCAAAGAGCAGTTTTGACGTACGCGGTACGGGCGTTCTCAAGACCATTCCGTTTGGTTCAAACATTGATGCCGGGAAAGCAAAAGAAGGCGGCTACAAGGAAGATCTAAAGCAGCGGATTGAAGCCAGGACGAAATATGCCGCCGAGCTCAAGGGCAAAGAATTCAAAGATCTGTCATCAGAAAAGCAGCTTGAGATGATAGGGAAGGAAAATGCGATCGCGAAACTCAAGAAACAGATAACGGACGAAGGGAAAGCGGGCACTCTTACGGCCGCACGCCTCAAAGACCTTAATGAAGAAGTTGAGCAGGCAGAGAAGGAACTCGATACTATGCATGAGGAGGCGGGTACCGAACGCGGCGCCAAACTTACGTACGGGCGTCGGCTCGGCAATCTCGTCATTCCGTATGTTGGTCTCCCGGCCGCGAACGTTGAGGCCGCGAAGAAAATCAAGACGGAAGCGAGAAAGACGAAAGATGACAAAGAACTGGATGCGCTTAGGAAGGCGCTTAAGAAAGCCGGTGGCGAAGAAAGCGGCGGTGGAGGAGGGGAGACTCCGCCTCCTGCAGCTCCGGGCGGGGGCGGGGGAGCAGCGCCGGCGGGGCATTAGAACCGGCTATTGAATTATGGAACCTCTCAAAAAAGAACTAACGCTCGATGAAAGCATCGCACAGGTGATGAAGGTCTTGCCGCCGGTCATCCGTAACTATCTCGCACAAGGGAAGTACACGGCGGTCGCGAAGGATCTGATGGCTAAATATGGCCTGCGCATCGACCAGGCCGGCGTGCTTGAGCGCGAGATAATGCTTCTCCTTATGGGCATCGAGAATCCGGACGAATTCGCGCAAGCGCTCACCGAAGAAGCGAAGCTCGATCAGAAAGCTATCAGCGGCATCGCGCAGGACATAAATACTCTGATATTCGTTCCGCTTCGCGAAGAAGAGATGAAAAGCGGGGCAATGAAAGCGGAACCGGCGGCGAAGCCGATAGTCCCCGCGCCTTCCGCCGCCCCCGCCTTTGGTGCTCCTCCGCTGCAGAAGCCGCGGCATCTTGATAATCGCATTCCACCCCCGCCGCCGCGCCCGGTTCCTCCAATGCCGCCGACTCCTCCGCGTCCGCAGAATCCTGCGCTCAGGGATATTTTGGCCGCGGTCACCAAGGCTCCGCCGATGGACAGTAGCAAGCTCCTTGAGGACCACGAAGAACCGCATATTGAATTTCATACCGCACTGCAGGCACCGCATCCGACCCCGCCGCAAAATCTCCCCGGCATGATGCCGCCGCGCCCAACGCCTCCCGCCCCGCCAAGCACGAGCGGGCCAGTCCAGCCGCATGCCATCGCTCCCGGAGCGCGGGCCCCGTTCATTGCTCCTCCCAAGGTTGGACCGTCGCCTGTACCGCCCCCGCCCCCGCGCCCGGTCCCGCCGCCGGCTCCGGCCACGCCCGTCCAGCCGCGGCCTACTCCTCCCCCCGCTTCCCTAAACAATCCGCCAGACGGATTGTCGGGCGACCGTCCTGCGAAGCAGAACGGTTTAGCCGCCGCGCCGGCAAAACCGTACAGTGCCGACCCCTACCGCGAACCCATTGAGCCGTAGTTGCATTCTCGCGCTCCTTTATATATAGTGCTTCTATCCCGCGAGCGCGGGTTTTCTCACTCAAATGGCCACCATCAATCAGCTGTCCAAGAAGGGACGCAAGACGAGAGCGTCGAAATCGAAAGTGCCGGCACTGGCGCGCGGTTTCAATGCGCTCAAGAATCGCCCGACCTTCTACCCGTCGCCCTTAGATCGGA
>JAJZRH010000021.1 GCA_021802795.1 bacterium | reverse complement strand
TTGAGTTATCCACACCACTTCGCCCCGACGATTACGTCGGGGCTCCGTAGTGCAGGCAGAACAAAGCCGGCGCGGCCTCTGGCCGCGCCGGCTTGGCGTATTGCCCCGTTATCGCGGGCGCATCAGGGGGAAAATCTGCCCTTCGCGCACGGAAACGCCCTCCAGGAAGCTGAAGAGGCGCTCCGAGACGCCGAAGCCGAAGGCCGGCGGCATGCCGTATTCAAGCGCCTCCACGAACTCGGCATCCGGCATCTGCGCTTCTTCATCCCCCGCCTCGCGGAGCTGTTGCTGGCGCTTAAAGCGTTCCGCCTGGTCGACGGGGTCATTGAGCTCGCTAAAGCCCTTGCCTATCTCCGAACCGGCGATCATGACCTGGAAGCGCTCCACGACGCGCGGGTCTTTCGCGCTCTTTTTTGCAAGCGGTTCCATATACACGGGTACGTTGACGAGGAATCCCGGTCCGGAAAGCGTTTTACGGACTTGTTTCCACGCGATGTCCACCAATCGCTCGACGCCGACGCCCTTCTCGAACGGAATGCCTTTCTTTTCAAGCACGGCCGCCCAATCAGCGCCTTCATCAAGCGGGCTTGCACCGTACTCTTTCTCCATGAGCGCGCAGAAATCATATGTCTCCCACTCTGTATCCAGATCAACGGTGGAATCTTTTATTTTGAAAACGCGCGTGCCGTAGACTTTGTCCGCGATGGTGCGATAGAGGTCGGCGATCATCTCCATGCCGGATTCGTAATCTTTGAACGCTTCGTAAAATTCTACTTGCGTGTAGTCCTGCGCATGCTCCGCCGACATTCCCTCATTACGGAAAATGCGGCCGATCTCGAACACTTTCGGCAAGCCGGCGACGAGAAGCCGCTTCTGCCACAGCTCTCCGGCTGAGATGCGCAGATAGACATCCATATCGAGCGCGTTGTGGTGCGTCACGAACGGGCGCGCTTCGGCGCCGCCGGTCGTCGTTTCCAGAACGGGCGTTTCCACCTCCACGAAATCGCGCGCGAGAAGATAGGAGCGAATGACGTTCCAGAACTTGGAGCGGCGCCTGATGCGTTCGGCCAAGTCCTTGGTGAGCAGGATATCCAAATAGCGCTTTCGGAACCGTTCGTCTTCATCTTTAATGCCGAACCATTCGTCGGGGAGCGGACGGAGCGACTTCGCGAGCATGCGCCACCCGGAGACGTCCAGTGACGGCATTCCGCGTTTGGTCGTGAACGCCAGGCCGGAAACCTCTATGACGTCTCCGGTGTCGACGGTGGCGGTAAATAGGTCATAGGAATCCGCACCGAGCTTCTCGCGTTGAACGAAACACTGCCCCTTCGTGCCGTCGAAAATATCTATGAAAAGCGAACCGCCGTGCTCGCGGATGGAGAGTATGCGCCCGGCGAGCATGACCTGCTCGCTGTTCTTCTCCAGCGTCCCGTGATTCTCAAGAAATTGGTCGACGGAATGCGTACGCGCGGTACGGGCGGGGTACGGATCCATCCCCGCTTCCTTGAGGCGGACTATTTTCGCTTCTCGCTCGGCGCGCACGGTTTCAAGCAAAGCCATACGCACTACTATACCATCCGTTCTAGCTGACCTTTTCTATCGTATAGGTCTGTTTGCCCGCGGGCGTCGTGAACGTAAAGGTATCGCCCTTCTTCTTGCCCATCAGTGCGGCGCCCAAGGGAGAGACGTGAGAGAGCTTCTTCACGCGCATATCGGCCTCCTCGCTGCCGACGATGGTGTATTCGTGCACCTCCGCGCTTCCCTCTTTCTTTATGGAAACTTTCGAGTTGAAGCCGACTTCGTTCTTCTTTTTGCCGTCGGTGACGATGTGCGTGTTCTTCACGAGCTCCTCGAGCTTCTTGATGCGCTCTTCGGTCGCGGCCTGCAGGTCGCGCGCTTCTTGGTATTCGGCGTTCTCGGAGAGGTCGCCGAGCGACCGGGCGTACTCGAGATTTTTTGCTATCTCGGTGCGGCGCACCGTTTTCAGGTGTTCCAGTTCTTTGATCATCTCGTCAAATTTTTCTTGCGAGACGACGGTCTGTTGGGCATCGGGCATAACTGAGTACGGGCATTGTACGCGAGTGCCACTAATGCGCAAGTGTTGATGTCGCGTTCCCGCCAACGTAGGGAGAATTCGCCGCATACAGCGAGTCAAAAAGTTCGCGCATAGCGTTCACCGACTGCTCGCCCGCGCCCGAAGGCCCGCGCTCGAGCACGACGGCGAACGCGTAACGCGGGTGGTCGTACGGGAAGAATCCCTCCACCCATGAGTTATCGTATTGATTGCGCACGCCCGTCTGGGCGGTGCCGGTCTTCGCCGCGACGGCGACGTACGGGAGGTTGAGCGCGCCCGCGAGCGCGCTCGTGACGCCCTGGCGCATGCCCGCGCGCACCACCGCAAGCATCGCCGGATCGGCAGGCACTGTCGTAAACGAAGGCGCTTGTCCCGCGAGCAAAGTCGGCGTGAAGAGTTTTCCGCCGTTCGCGACCGCCGCGGTCGCGCGCGCCATTTGTATCGGCGTCACCTGGACCGAATATTGTCCGATGGCCGTGAAGTACGTGTCGCCGAGATACCACGGTTCGCCGAAGACCGACTCTTTCCATGCGGGATCCGGAATGAGCCCGCTCGCCTCCCCCGCCACGTCGACGCCCGTCGGGCTTCCGAGGCCGAATTGCCGATACCAATATTCAAGCCGATCAATACCGAGCCCCTTCTGTCCCATGAAGCCGCCGCCGACCGTGTAGAAGAAAACATCCGAGGACCACGCAATGGCTTTCTCCACGTCGACCGGCCCGAGCGCTTTCCAACCCTTATAGATGAAAGTTTTGCCCGGGTGGTACGGGTCGGGCAAAGAGAGCGAGCCCGGATCGTCGATGACGGTGTTCGGGGTGATGACCTTATCGGTGAGCGCGCCCGCCGCCACGAACGGCTTCACGATGGAACCGGGCGTGTAAACGCCCTGCACGGCGTGGTCGAGGAACGGGTGGCCGGGGCTCGTATTGTATCCGGCGATGGTCTCTGACGGCCCGCCGTTGCTCATGACGTTCGAGTCGTAGCTCGGATAGGAGACGATGGCGCGCACCGCGCCGCTCTCCGTGTCGAGTATGACGCCGGCGCCGGCGATGAATCCGTGCGTGCGCGCGGTATCCGCGATCGCGCGCGCAAAGAATTTTTCGAGCTCCGCGTCTATCGACAGCTGCAGCGTCCCGCCCTCTTTTGCCGGAACGACCGTACCCTCGGAACGCACGCGGCCGAGCGCGTCCGTTTCGGTCAGGATCTGGCCGTTCGTACCGGAAAGGAGCGCGTCGTACTGCGCTTCAAGGCCCGTGACGCCGGTCTCGCTCGTATCGTAATACACCCCGTTCGCATCCTTCTTCGGATACGACACGTAGCCGATGATGTGGCTCAGTTCGGGATACGGGTAGCGTCGTCCGGCGCTCCCGTCGCTCCGCTCGACATTCTCGGCAAGGATCGTGCCGTGCACATCCTCAATGACGCCGCGCGGAGCGAAGAGCACCGTCGCATCAAGGCTGTTATGGGCGCTCTCCGCGGCAAAGACTGCTCCGTTCGTTATCTGGATATTCCACGAGCGAACCGCCAGTATGCCGAAAAGAAGAAGGAGCGCGGCGGAAAGCCAAAAATAGGTCCCGTGCGAGAGCGGCTTCTCCAGTCTGCCTTCGAAACGCGCGCGGTCGAACGCCGTATTCGATGCGTCGAGAAATATCTCGTCCGGAGCGATCTCCGGATCGAACACTCGTTTGCGTTGCCACTTCATCGTCTATCGATGATACCCGGCTCAAGCCGGCTGCGCACGAAAAACGCGAGAGCGGTTGCGACGGCGCCGAAAAGCGCAAAGAGCGGCAGAGTGTGCGCCGCCGGCGCGTAGTAGAGCGTATCGACGAACAGACCGGCGGCAAGCGGTACGAGCGGTTCAAAAAGCGCCGCGGCAAGCGCGAGCGCGGCCGTGAGCGGCCACGGGAACAGCACCGCCGAAATGAACGTTCCGATCGTGAGCAGTCCGCGCATCATGGAAGCGTTGAGGTCGCCCACGTGAGGGCGCCGGCGAATGCCGCGCCGGTGTCGCGCAACTCGACCCACGTGAGCGAGAAAGGATTCAGTGCGGGCTGTATCTGGAGCGTGACCGACGGCGACGACGGATCACTGTCGACGCGCATAACGGAACCGACGGGGAGCGCTCCCGGACCGGGGACGGAAACCATGTCCCCCGCCGCAATGCCCGCCGAGCGGGAAAGCGACGCGCGCAGCGTCCCGCCGCCGGCGCCCCGGACCGTGAGCGGCGTGTTCGCGCGCCCGACCCATCCCTCCACGGACATGCCCGAAGAAGAGAAGAGGGTCACGCGGGAAAAGTCGGCGAGCACGGAGGAAACGACGCCGAGCGGCACGCCGCCCGGACCGAACGCTTCCTGTCCGAGCGTAATGCCCGCATCCGCGCCGGCGGCAACAACGAGCGTATCGTACGGGCTCGCGGGCGGGCGGCTGATGACGCCCGCGACCGTTCCCCGAGTCGACCGCTTCGACGAAACCGCGCCCAGGAGAGCACCTTGGTCAGCTTCTTTCTGGAGAAGCATCCGGTTCTCGGTCGCCAGCGCGGTATTTTCGTTCGACAGTTTTTCGTTCTCAAGCGCGAGTGCGGCTGCGGATTCAAAACCGGAAAAGAATCGGTGATTCGCTTCCGCAAGCGCGTCCGCACCGCGGAACAGCGGCGCAGTGGCGTACCAAAAAAGGTTCGGGGCGAGCAGGCGCACACAGAGCGCCAGGACGGCGAACGCGAGCGCGAACGCACCCCACGACAGGTCCGCGGAAGAAAGGAGCGCGTTACGCCTCGCTAAGTATGTCTTCTTCATCGATGAAAAAATCTTCGTAGGGCGCCGGGTCTTCGGTCACAATGCCCGCACCCCGCACGACCGCGGTCAAAGGGTCGGGGGCGACCCGAACCGGCACGCCGAGCATTTTTGCGAGTATCTGCGGGAGCCCGCGCAGGAGCGCGCCGCCGCCGAACACCGTGACGCCATGCTGAAGCACGTCGGAAAGGAGTTCCGGCGGCGTCGCCTCAATGACCTCTTTCATCGTCTCCATGAGCGCGTCCAGGGACGGCGCGATGGCTTCGCGGACGTGCGCGTCGGTCAACATTATTTCGCGCGGGAGTCCGGTCGCAAAGTCGCGGCCGCGCACGCTCCGCGAGAGCGTCTCGTGGAGCGGCATCACGGCGCCGATGGCTATCTTCACGTCCTCGGCGGTGCGCTCGCCGATGCCGAGCTTGAATTCGCTCCGTACGAAATCAATGATGTTCTCGTTGAACCGATCGCCCGCCACATGCGAACTCTTAGATGCAACGACGCCTTTGAGCGCGATGACGGCGATGTCGGTAGTGCCGCCGCCGATATCAAGCACCATCGTCCCGACCGCCTCAGAGACCGGGAGCTTCGCGCCGATGGCGCCCGCGACCGGTTCCTCCAAGATGATGGCTTCGCGGGCGCCGGCGGTCTTCGCGGCGTCGCGCACCGCACGGCTCTGTACATTGGTCACGCCGGTGGGCACGCCGATGACGACCCGCGGGCCGAAGAGTCGCGTGCGCCCGCTCTGCGCTTTATTGATGAGATACGTGAGTAATTCTTCCGTTACTTCAAAGTCCGAAATGACGCCGTGGCTCAAAGGGCGCACGACGCGGATGTGCGCGGGCGTCTTGCCGAGCATCGTCTTCGCTTCCTTCCCCACCGCAACCACCTGGTGCGTTTTGTCGTTGACCGCCACGACCGACGGCTCGTTGATGACCACGCCCTTCCCGCGCACGTACACGAGCGTGTTCGCCGTGCCGAGGTCTATCGCAATGTCACTGCTGAAAAGCGCATTCTTTGAGAATCGGGCCATATCATTTTGCGAGCAGTTCCGCGCGCGTCTTCTTCACGACTTCGCCCGTGGCGCGGTTCACCGCCTCAAATTGTCCGGTCGCCACCGCATCCTTGCCGACGACGATGCGCTTGGGGATGCCCAAGAGATCGCTCTCCGCAAATTTCTCGCCCGCGCGCGCATCGCGGTCGTCGTAGAGCACCTCCACGCCCGCCTTCACAAAGTCCTCGTAGAGCGCATCTGCCGTCTTTGAGATTTCATCGCCGTCCTTCCCCAAGGAAACGAGATGCACCGCAAACGGCGCGATGCTCTCCGGCCAGACCAGGCCCTTGTCGTCGGACATAAGCTCAACGACGGTACCCATCAAACGCGCGGGGCCGATGCCGTAGCTCCCCATGAATACCGGGGTCGCCTTCCCTTCCGCGTCCTTGAACGACAAACCGAGCGCATTGGAAAATCGCGTGCCGAGCGTGAAGATGTTCCCGACTTCGATCGCTTTTGCCTCCTTCAAGCTCGCCTTATCAATGCCGGTAGCGGCATAGACGTCCGGATCGTCATAGACCTCCTTGTTGACCGCAAGGCGCTTCGCCTCATCTATATAAATGGTGTCCTCGCCGGCGTCGCACACTGTCTGGTATTCGTGCGAATACTTGCTGAACGAGCCGCCGGACGCGAACGTGCGGTACGTCTTCCCGCCGATGCCCGCGCGCTCGAAGATGCGCTCGTACGCGGCGGCGGCCTTTTCGTAGAACGCATCGTGGTCCGCCTCGTCCTTCGAGAATGAGTAGAGGTCTTTCATGATGAACTCGCGCGAACGCATGATGCCGGACTTCGCGCGCGTCTCGTTGCGGAACTTGTTCTGGAACTGATACACGTAGCGCGGCAGATCCTTGTACGAAGAGATGTGCTCGGTCATGAGCGCCGTGAGCGCCTCTTCGTGCGTATTGCCGAGCCCGAGCTCGCTACCGTTCTTCAACTGCGTCTTGAACCATACGTCGACGGCCTCGTCGTCCCAGCGCCCGCTCTTCTTCCAGACCTCCGGGTCCTGCAGCGTGGAGAGGAACACTTCCTCCCCGCCGATGGCGTTCATCTCTTCGCGGATGATGCCGATGACCTTATTGAGCGTCAGGAGGCCGAGCGGGAGGAAGTCATAGACGCCCGCCATCTCCTTATGGATGTAGCCCGCGCGGACCAGCAACTGGGCGTTCTTCGCCACCTCGTCGGAAGGCGCCTCGCGGCGGGTTTTGGTGAAGAGCTTGGACTGCCTCATCCCGTTAGAAGTCTTACTCATGGTCAAAAGTTATTATCGCGAACATTCGCGCCGAAAAACCACCGTTATGCACTTGCCCTAGCCGCGGACTTCTAACGGGACTCATATGCGCCACAGTATACCCCGCGAGATAGTTTTTTCCATCTCACGGGATACACGCCACCCGGCCGGTCGGGTAAATCATCGGTCCAAAAAGAGCTTGTTCAAAAAGCTCCAGATGCGAGGCGCGAGCGAGGAGCGGAGCGAGCCGTACTTCCGAGGTACGGTGAGCGAGTACCGGAGCCCGCAACAAAGCAGATGGAATTTCTGAACAGCTCTACCCGACTATCCTAAAAATGTCGTGGGCCGTCACAACGACCATGAGCAGAACAAGGAACACGAAGCCGATGGCGTTCAGAGCATGCGCGAGGCTCGGCTTAATGGGGCGGCGGATGACGCTTTCAATGATGACAAAGAGGAGACGGCCGCCGTCAAGCGCGGGAACGGGTATGAGATTGATGAGCGCGAGGTTTATGGAAATGATGGCCATCAGAGAGAGGAGGTCGCCGAGTCCTTGAGAGGAGGCGGTGCCGACCGCGCCTGCGATGCCGATGGGACCGGCGACCTGCGAGAAATTCGCCGTGAGCGTGAAGACGCTATAGAAGAAATGCCAGAGCCCGGCGGCGGTCAGTTTGGTGGCGCCCCAGGTGAGCGACGCGCCCTGGACGATAGCGGCGCTAAGAGGAAGCGAGACGACGCCGACGGTCGCGACCTCCACGCCGAGCGCATAGCGGAACGGCTCGTTCGAGACGATGCCCTCCGCGGGCGTCGCAGTAATGGTCTCCGGTCTCCCGTCGCGCTTCACGTCGAGCGTGATAGCGTCTCCGCCGCTTCCCGCGACGAACGCGGAAAAACTCTTCGGATCGGCGGCGCTCCACCGTCCTTGCGCATCTTCCGCCTTGAGTATGGAATCGCCCGGCAGAAGCCCGGCGCGCGCGGCGGGCGAGCCCGGGAGGATGTTCGCCACCACAAGCTCCATGTCGCGCGCAACCGCGAGTTCGTTGCCTGAAAGCGCGCGCGGCGTGCCCATGACGAGCGCGCCGGTAATGAGCACGTACGCGAAAACGAGATTCATCGCGATGCCGGCGACAAGCACCAGCGCCTGCAGAATGCGGGGGCGCTTTGAGAACGCGCGCGGATCCGTGCCCCCGCCGTCCTCGCCGTATATCTTCACGAAGCCGCCGAACGGCAACAAGTTGAGCGTGTATTCCGTCTCGCCGAGCTTTGCGATGGTCGCGGCGCGCGGCGGATACCCGAGCCCGAACTCGTCCACGCGCATACCCGAGAGCTTTGCCGCGACGAAGTGCCCGAACTCGTGCA
>JAJZRH010000020.1 GCA_021802795.1 bacterium | reverse complement strand
CACGGACATCTCCTCGCCCTTACTGGTGTTGCCCACGACCATGCCCTCATACACTTCCGTCGCCGGCTTGATGTAGAGCTGGCCGCGGTCCTGCAGGAACCAGAGCGAATAGCCGAGCGCCTTGCCGGTGGCCATGGATATCATGGAACCGACCTGCCGCTTCTTTATCTCGCCCGCGTACGGCTTGAAGCCCACGAACTGCGACGAGAGGATGCCCTCGCCCTTTGTATCCACAACGAAAATATTCTTATAGCCCAACAGTCCGCGCGTGGGGCCGAGCAGGGTGAGGCGCACCGAGTTCCCGTGTTGCGTCATGTTCTGGAGCACGAACGCGCGCTGGCCGAGCTTCTCGATGATGGCTCCCTGGGACTCCGACGGTGTATCGATGACGACCTCCTCGAACGGTTCCAGCTTGACGCCGTTCTCTTCGCGCGTAATGACGTGCGGCTGAGAGACCTGGAGCTCGTACCCTTCGCGGCGCATGTTTTCCAAAAGCACGGCGATGTGGAGCTCGCCGCGGCCGGACACGAGGAACGCGTCCGCATTGGTGAAATCCACCTTGAGCCCGACGTTCACCTCAAGCTCCTTCTCGAGCCGGTCGCGTATCTGGCGGCTGGTCACATACTTCCCTTCCTTGCCGGCGAACGGCGAGTTGTTCACCAGGAAATTAAGCGCGATGGTCGGTTCGTCCACCGCGATGGCCGGGAGCGGAGCAGCTGCTTCGTTCGTGGTCACCGTTTCGCCGATGTAGATGTCGGGGAGGCCCGCGATGAGCGCGATGTCCCCGGCGCTTGCCTCGGCGGTCTCTACGCGCTCGAGCCCTTTGAACGTAAATATCTTGGTCGTGCGGCCGGTGCGCGTCGTGCCGTCCGGCTTCTTTATGAAAACGGCCTGGTTGGACTTCACCGTGCCCTCGTAAATGCGGCCGACCGCAAGCCGGCCCATGAAGTTGTCATAGGCGAGGTTGAACGGCTGGAGCAGAAGCGGCGCGTCGGCGGACGCGTTTGCGGGGGCTTGCGAAGACGCAACCCCACTTGGATTCTTATAGTCGCTTTGCTTCTTAAGAATCTCGGCGTTCGCCGCCGGCACTTTCTCGAGGATGAGATCGAGGAGCGGCGAAAGGTCTTTCTCCTCGCCCATGAGGAGTTCGTCGGGAGTGAGCGCGGCGCGCCCGTCGCGGCCGATCGCGTACACGACCGGGAAATCGCACTGCTCATCGGTGGCGCCGAGTTCCATGAAGAGTTCGAGCACCTGGTCGTGCGAGCGCGCCGGGTCCGCCGCCGGCTTGTCGATCTTATTCAGCACGACAATCGGCTTCAAGCCGAGCTCGAGCGATTTCTTGAGCACGAAGCGGGTCTGCGGCATCGGGCCCTCCTGCGCGTCCACGATGAGGAGCACGGAATCAATGGAGCGGAGCACGCGCTCCACTTCAGAGCCGAAGTCCGCGTGGCCGGGCGTGTCCACGATGTTTATCTTCGTGCCCTTGTACTCCACCGCCGCGTTCTTGGCGTAAATGGTAATGCCGCGCTCGCGTTCGAGCGCGTTCGTGTCCATCGTCGTGCCTTCCGCCGCCGCTCCCGTCTGCTTGAGGATGGCGTCAGTGAGCGCGGTCTTGCCGTGGTCCACGTGCGCAATGATGGCGATGTTTCTAATTTCCATAAAATAAGTAAGCTTGCTTCCTACGCTCGCTCACAAATGAAAATATGAATTCTCATTTGATTCGCTTCGCTTGGAAGTAAAAAATGGCCGCGAGGCCGGTGTGTTCAATATACAATAAAGAGATTTTTATGCAAGCAGGGTGCCGCCGTCCACCACCACCTGCGAACCGGTCATATAAGAAGCCATATCGGACGCGAGGAACAGCGCCACCTTCCCTATCTCGTCCGCGTCCGCCATGCGGTGCATTGGTATCTTTGCCAGAAAATCAGCCGACACCTTGCCCATGCCCGTTCCCGGCGTCGCGACGCCGCCGGGCGCTATCGCGTTCACGCGGATGTTGTGCGGCGCGAGCTCCAACGCGAGGTTCTTCGTGAATCCCCAGAGGCCGTGTTTGGAAGCGTCGTAGAACGCCAGGCCGACGAATGACGGGTGGAGCGCATCAATGGAGGTGATGTTGATGATCGTCCCGCCCCTGCCCTGGGCGATCATGCGCTTGGCCGCGGCCTTCGCCGCAAAGAACGCGCCCATGAGATTGGTGTGGAGTATCTTTTCAAAATCTTCTTTCGTTGAATCCAGCGTCGGCTTCACGGGATAGATGCCGGCGTTGTTCACGAGTACATCCACACCGCCCAATTCCTCCGCCGCTTTTGCGACCATCGCTTCCACCTGCGCTTCGTCCGAGACGTCGGCGCCGAATGCAACGGCGCCGATCTTCGCCGCGGCCGCTTCCGCGGCCGCGGCGTCCTTATCTGCGACGAGCACCTTCGCGCCCGCCTCCGCAAGCCGGCTTGCTATCGCAAAACCGATGCCCATCGCTCCGCCCGTGACGATGGCGGCCTTCCCCGAGAGGTCCAGGAGTCCCGCGAGCGGTTTCTGTTCCATGCGTTTTAGTATAGCGCGCTGTCGGAGCGCGTAATCAACTACGCAAGGCAGCGATGTGATTTTTGAGGCTCTCGGAGGCGGAGCAGCATGGCCAATTGCGGCGCCGTAAGGCAGCTGCGCCGCAATTTGCGACGCCGAGAGCGAGCGCGTCCCGCGGCAGGGCGGGACGACGCGTACTCAAAAATCACATCGCTGCCTTGCAGTGTTAGAGCAGGGTCGCGAGTGCGGCGATGCCCGAGAGCGCCATGAAGCCGACGGTCACCCACCCCAAAAGCGCCGTGAACGGACGGTTCGCATGCGCGCCCATGTGCCGCGCATCGCTTGAAAGGCGCACGACGAAGAACAGGATGAACGGCGCTATGACCCCGTTCGCGACCGCGGCATAGATGAGGCCCTTTATCGGGTCCAGGTGGGCAAAGTTCGCCGCGATGCCGAGTAGCATTGAGACGATGATGACGCCGTAGAACGCGTACGCCTGCTTCAGCTTGTAGTGCAGGCCGTGCTTCCACTCAAAACTCTCGGCAAGCGCGTACGCGGATGAGCCGGCGAGTACCGGCACGGCGAGAAGCCCCGTGCCCACGATGCCGAGCGCGAACAGGAAGAACGCAAACTCGCCGAAGGGGCGCAGCGCCAGAGCGGCCTGGTCCGCAGTCACGATGTTCGTGATGCCGTGCGCGTAGAGCGTGCCGGCGCAGGCGGCGAAGATGAAAAAGGTGATGAGGTTAGAGAACAGCATGCCGCTCCATACGTCGATCCGCATGCGCCGGAGCGACTGTTCGTTCGCCTGCCCTTTGCGCGACTCAATGGTCGTCTCCCCTTTCAATATCTGCTCTTCCACTTCTTGCGAGGTCTGCCAGAAGAAAAGGTACGGCGAGATGGCGGTGCCGAGCACGGCGGCCACCAGGAATATCTGGTCCTTGGAGAACGTCATGGACGGAACGAGCGTATGCCGCAGAACATCGCCCCAATCGAGCCCGATGGAAAGCGCGACGGCGACGTAGGAAAGAAGCGCAAGCGCAAGATATTTCAAATATTTCGCGTACCGCGCGTAGGTCGTAAATATCTGGAGGAGGAGGCTTATGAGCGCAAACACGATGACGAGCAGTTCCGCGCCAAACTGCGGAAGGATGAGCCGCGTTCCCGCCGCCATCGCACCCAGGTCTGCGGCGATGTTGAGCGCGTTCGCAAAGAACAGGAGCGCCGTCACCCCGTAGAGCGCATAGGCGGGATAGTGGCGGCGGATGTTCGCGGCGAGCCCCTGCCCGCTCACAATGCCAATCCTCGCGCACATCTCCTGCACCACCGCCATGAACGGATAGGTGAAAAGCGCCGTCCAGATGAGCTGGAGCCCGTACTGTGCGCCCGCTTGCGAGTAGGTGGCGATGCCGGACGGGTCGTCATCGGCGGCGCCGGTGGTGAGCCCGGGACCGAGCGTATCCCAGTATTCTTCCGCGAGCTTGAACGGGCGCTTGCTGATGATCGCCCGCTCCTCTTTCTTCACGAACTCAATGCTCTCCTGGAGCGCTTCCGCGGGCGCTTCAAATGCCTCCTCAATTTCTTCGCGGAGCGGATGCGGTTCCATAGGTGCACCTATCATACTCCCCGCGTCCCGCGCGGAGTGCGCGAATCCCCACTTACTTTTCCAAGTCCAGGATCTCGTCGATGCGTATCTGGGAGACGAATTCCGGCACGTGAGAGACCAGTATCATAGTGCCGGCGTACTGGTCGAGCGCTTTGGCGATGACGGGCAGGTGGCGGAAATTGATGTGATTCGTCGGCTCATCCAGGATGAGGAGCCCCGGGCGTTCCAGTACGAGCGAGGCGAAGGCCACGAGTCCCTTCTGCCCTTCGGAGAGACTGCCTATCTTCGTATGGATGGTGTCGCCCGTGATGAGGAATCCCGCGGCGATGGTACGGAGCTTCTCTTCGTCCGGCCGGCCCATCGCGTGGCGCAGGGCCTCCAGCACGGTCTGGTCAAAATCCAGCGTGGAGAAATCTTGGCGATAGTAACCCACCTTCACGCCTTCGGAGATGGTTGCGCCCTCGGCCACGCCGCGCGCGATCGCTTCCAAGAGCGTGGTCTTGCCGATGCCGTTCGGGCCGCGCAGAAGCAGGTGCTGATTCTTGCGGAGTGAAATGTTCGCCTTCTTCGTGACGGGCTTCCCCTTCGCGTTCTGCACGGTGTAGGAGGTGAGCGCGAGTACGGTGCCGCTCAAGTGCTCCTGCGCGGGGATGGTGAACGGCCGGATGGTCTTGTCCTCTTTGCGCACGTCCACTATCTCTTCCTCCATTTCCTCCACTTCCGTGCGCATCTTCTTGGCGACGAGGCGCATCTTCCCGCCCTTCTGCGCAAAGAAGTTCGCCTTGTCTTTGTTCTCCTGAATTTTCTTTTCCAGCTGAGCGTTCTTTCGGTTCTCCTTTTCAATGCGCGCCAGGATGTCGCGTTGCACGTCGTGATAATTGCCCGGGTACTGCTCTATCTTGCGCGTGAACACGTCCAGGTACAGCACGCCGGTTGTGAACGCATTCAGGAATTCCGCATCGTGCGAGATGACGACGCAGGTGCCGTCGTACTCAACGAGGAATTTGGTGAGGTGCTCAATGCCGGCCTTGTCCAAGTTGTTGGTCGGCTCGTCGAGGAGGAGGAGGTCGGGCTCCTGGATGAGTGCGGAGGCCAAGAGGAGGCGCGCCTGCTGGCCGCCGGAGAAGCTCTTCACCGTGCGGTCGTGCACCTTGGTGTGGCCCTTCAGATTCACCACTTCCAGCACGTCGTCTATCTTCGGATCAATGTCATACACCTTTTTATCAAAATAGGACTGGAAGAAATCGCGCACGGAGAGCTCCATCTTCTCGCGCGGTATCACCTGCGCGGCGAGCGCCACCTTCATGCCGTGCGACACGTGTATCTCGCCGCTCTCGGGTTTGCGCTCGCCGGTCATAAGCGAGAAGAGGGTCGACTTCCCCGCGCCGTTCTGCCCCATCACCGCCATCTTCATCCCGCGGCGGAGCGCGAAGTCCACCTCATCCAGGATGGGTTTGTTGTGGCCGTATTCAAATGACACGCCTTCAAAGCGTATAACGCTCTCTTCTCTTGCCATCAGTCCACCATACATTACTTCGCATTAAAATGGAAAAAATGTATAGTGTCCGCATGCAGGACGACTACCCGATGCGCATCAACAAATACCTCGCCCACGAGGGCATTTCCACGCGCCGCGGCGCGGATGAACTTATCACGCGCAAGAAAGTGCTCGTGAACGGCCGCGTCGCCGTCCTCGGCGACAAGATCAACAAGGGAGATAAGGTGACCATCCGCGGCGTCAGTTCGCCGAAAACGCATCTCTATTTTGCGTACAACAAACCGATTGGCGTCATCACCCATTCGCCGCAGTTCGGTGAGAAAGATATCAAGCAGAGCGCCGGATTGCCGAAGGACGTCTTTCCTGTCGGCCGCCTGGATAAGGACTCGAGCGGCCTCATCATACTCACGAACGACGGCCGCGTGACCGAACGGCTCCTCTCCCCGATGCGCGATCACGACAAGGAGTATCGCGTACGCACTGCAGAACCTTTGCGCGAGAGTTTTAAGAAAGCGATGGAAGGCGGCGTGAACATTGAGGGCTATCTCACCGCGCCGTGCACCGTGCGCAAAACCGGTCCCAAGAGTTTCAATATCACCCTCACCGAGGGCAAGAAGCATCAGATACGCCGCATGGTCGCCGCGATGCACAATCAGGTCGTGGAGCTTGAGCGCGTGCGCATTTTAAATATACGGCTGGACGATCTCGCGGAAGGAGCATGGCGCCCCATTGAGGGCGAAGAATTGAAAACGTTCCTCGCACAGCTCGGAATGAAATAAGCGCTTAATTCTGCACCGGCTGGCGGCCGTAGTGGATGTGCGCCCAGACGCGCTCGTGGAGGTAGTAGACAATGGTGCTGTAGGTGTCCACGAATATCACGATGCCGGCCGAAAGCGCCACGCTCCGCGTGAAGTAATACGCGACGAGCGAATCAACGATGATGCTCACGACGCGATAGCTGATCGATTTGGCGATGGAGCGGCGATGCAGTTCGGCGGGTTTTAATATCATGCATGAATCATACCAAACCCATTCCGGACCTGTCGTGCGCGAGCGGTTAGTTTGGCGCCGCCGTATCCTTTTGGAAATCCAGGCAGACGGAATTGATGCAGTAGCGCTTCCCTCCCGCTTCCGCGGGTCCGTCGTCAAACACGTGGCCCAGGTGCGCGCCGCAGGTTTTGCAGACGACTTCCGTGCGCGTCATGCCCATGCTCGTATCTTCTTTGAGCACAACGTGTTCCAGATTCGCCGGATTCGTGAAGCTCGGCCAGCCGGTGCCGGAATCAAACTTGGTATCGGATGAAAAGAGTTCCGTCCCGCATATCGCGCACTTGTACACGCCCTTCTCGTGATTGTTTACCAACGCGCCGGTGAACGGCGCTTCAGTCCCGCCTTCGCGCGCCACGTGGCGCAATTCCGGCGACAGTTCTTCGTCTTTTTTCATGATGCGGGGTGATTAGCTTTTAGTAATTCGGCAAATTCTTTCTGCACCTTCTCCACCTTGGGGCTGATGACGAGGTTGCAATACGCTTTCTCCGGATTGCGCGCAAAGTAGTCTCGGTGATCGGGCTCCGCCGCGTAAAACGCCTCCAGCGGCTTCACTTCCGTGACCACGCGCCCGCCCTCTTTTGACGACGCGTCCACTTCGCGGATGAACGCTTCCGCTTCTTCTTTCTGCGCGGGCGTCGTGTAGAGGATGACGGAGCGGTACTGCGTGCCCACGTCGTTCCCCTGCCGATTGAGCGTGGTAGGGTCATGCGTCGCAAAGAACACCGTGAGGAGCGTGCGGAACGACACCTTCGCCGGGTCGTATTCAATGCGCGTCACTTCCGCGTGCCCCGTGTCGCCGGTGCACACTTGCTCATACGTGGGGTTCGGTACCGTGCCGCCCGCGTAGCCCGGCATGACCGACTCCACGCCGTCCAGCATCTTGAACACCGCCTCCGTGCACCAGAAGCATCCGCCGCCGAATATTGCGATTTCTTTCATATCGATATTCTACCCGAAGGTGAAGGTATAGAGTTTGAGGCCGGTGCCTTTCACGCGGAGCAGGAGCGTATGCTCGCCCGCCGCGGCGTCTTCAATGAGCGGGTACAGCGTGCTCGCCGCTATCGTGACAGTGCGCACCAGCGCGCCGTCTTGAAGCACGTCCACGTTGACCGGCGCGGCGGCGGACGCCACGAGGTATACGTTCTTTGCGTTGTAGCGGTAGAGCACGCTTGCGCCGTCCTCGGGCGCCGCATACTCGGAGGAGATGTCCCAGGTGCCGCCCAGGTAGAGCTTGTTGGGTGCGGGCGTCTGCGGGAGCGAGAGCGTCTGCTTCCCCGCCGTGCCGGACGCACCGTTCGCGAGGTACTGGTTCCGCGCCGAGCCGAAGTATGTCTCGGGGCTTCCCGCCGCGGTTGAAACCGCCGGCACCGCGGATGCGGCAAGCGAACCGTCCGCCGGCATATCCGTCCCGAGCGCCTTCGCGCGCTCGGCGAGCAGTTCTTTTATTTTCATTTCCGTTTCGTCGTACGCGCCTTCGCCGACATGGTCGTACACGATGTTGCCGTGGATATCGATCAGATATTTGCGCGGCCAGTACTGGTTGCCGTAGGCATTCCAGGTCCCGTAGTTGTTATCCAGTACGATCGGATGCGTGATGCCGAACTTCTGCATCGCCGCGCGCACATTGTTGATATCTTTCTCAAACGCGAATTCCGGCGTGTGTATGCCGATGATCTCCAGCCCCTGGTCTTTGTACTTTTCATACCACGCATTCAGGTACGGGAACGTGCGCTGGCAATTGATGCAGCTGTAGGTCAGGAAATCCACGAGTATCACTTTTTTGCCGATGAACTGCTTGATAGTGATCGGTTTCGGCGAGCCGTCGGCGTTCGTGCCGGTATTCACGAATCCGGACGGATCCGTGATCTCTACATACGGGACAGAT
>JAJZRH010000019.1 GCA_021802795.1 bacterium | reverse complement strand
GCACAGGCGGCAATCGATCGCTGGGACGGCAAGGAGATGGACGGGCGCACGCTCTCCGTTTCTTTCGCTCGCCCGCAGGGTGATCGTCCTCCGCGCCGCGAAGGCGGTTTCGGAGGCGGTGACCGGGGCGGCTTCGGCGGCGGCCAGGGTGGCTACGGCCGCGGCGGCTACTAGGCCAACTTTGTCGAAACGCAAAGATGCCCGCGCGCAAGCGCGGGCATCTTTGTTTGTATGCTAGGTTGTCCTCTATATGACCCGCGACGAGCAATCGCTCTTGGAAGAGAAATATGGGGGTTTACGAAACCCCCACTTTGAAGAGGACTGCAAGCGGCTCGCCGCGGGCGAGCCGCTTGCCTACGTCATCGGCCATCAGCCGTTCCTTGGCCTGAACATATACCTCGACTCCCACCCGCTCATCCCCCGCCCCGAGACCGAATGGTGGACCGAGCAACTCCTCAATTCCCTCCCCAGTCCATCTAGGACACGCCGTGTCCTAGATTTTCTGGACCTCTGCGCCGGGAGCGGTGCCGTCGGCTGTGCGGCGCTCGCGCAATTGCCGAACGCCCGCGTCTATTTCGGCGAAGTGGACCCCGCGCACGAGCCGACCATACGCAAGAACATCCGCGAGAACCGCCTGGACGAATCCCGCGCCGATGTCCGCATCGGCGACCTGTTTGCGCCGTTCGGCAATATGCAGTTTGACGTCATCGCCGCCAATCCGCCCTACATCCCCGCCGGACGCGAACTCCCGCCGAGCGTCACCGGTCATGAGCCGGCGCGCGCGCTCTTTGCCGACGGGGACGGGCTCGCTGTCATCCGCCGCATCGCAGAAGAGCTTCCGCGGCGGCTCGCCCCGGGCGGCGTCGCGTGGGTGGAGTGCGACAGCGAGCATGCGGAAGCCGCCCGAGCACTTTTCGCCGAGCAAGGCTTCAATGTCGAGATACGCACCGACCAGTACGACAGACCGCGGGTCATTGTTGCCTGCCCCGTTAGATAACTAATCTCGTGTCCAAACATGGCGTTCAGTTATCCATACACACCCCGTAGCGAGGTTATCTAATGGGGTATCATTCCCTTAATGCCCGATCAGCCGCTTCAGCCTTTCTCCCCGCCGACTGCTCTCCTTTCTTATTTGCCCGCAGGGCTTTCAGCGGGAGTCTTGGTGACCTGGGCGCTCTATGCCGTGTTCGCCTTCTGGGCAATTTACACGCTCGTCGCTGTTTACCACTGGCTCCGCTACTCCCATGCGTCGTGGGTCGCCTTCCCCGCCATCGCGGCGCATTTCCTGGTGTCGTTCGCGCTCATGTCCTACGCGCTTTCCGGAAACGCGTTCTTCCTCGCGCCCTATTTGCCATGAATACCGTTAGAGATAACAAAGGTTTTTCATATGTGTACGTTCTCCAAAGCAAGAGGGACGGCAAATTTTATACTGGGTTTACTCGTGATCTACGGAAGCGCTTGGAACAGCACCAGGCCGGCAAAACAACGTCTACAAGGGGCCGTGGGCCGCTTGCCCTTATATATTACGAAGCATCGCGCAATACCGACGATGCCTTTAGTCGCGAGCGATATTTAAAAACAGGCATGGGCAAGCGGTATCTGAAAAACAGACTAAAGCGCTTCCTATCTCTAACGGTATGAAAGAATTTGAACTCGAACCGGGCGAACATGTCGTAAAGGAGTCCAGGAAGCACTGGTTCCTCTTCCTCGGCGAACTCTTGCCCTACGCCATTCTGGCCGTCGTCCCCTTCGCACTGCCGAAGCTTCTCGCGCTTGCGCCGCCGGTCGCGCCGTACGCCGCCTACTTTGATTACCATACGGTTGTCGGGCGCGCCCTGCTCGGCGTATGGCTCCTCGTCACCTGGACAAGCGCATGGGGCGTCTTCACCCGCTATTTCCTCAACGCATGGGTGCTCACAAACCAACGCATCGTCGACATAAAACAGCGCCGTTTCTTCTCCCGCGAAGTTTCCAGCCTGTTCCTCACGCGCGTGCAGGACATCACGACGAACGTCACCGGCCTCCTTCCGTCGCTCCTCGGCCTCGGCGACATTAAAGTGCAGACTGCGGGCGAAGACGTTGAGTTCGTCATGCACGGCATCCCGCGCCCGGAACAGATGCGCGACATCATACTTAAATACGTTTCCACCAAATCGGATACGACCGGGGTCTAGATAAAAAGAGGGCCCCGCTCAGGTCGGGGCCCCAGGTGCTGGCACTGCATGAGTAGCGTCGCCGTAAGCACCGGAGACACCCTACCATTAGACCCGTGATATTATCAAGAAATGTCCGACCTCCCTTCCACCGATCCCTACAAAGGCGTACGCGACTTCTATCCCGCCGACTGGGCGAAGGAGGCGGCGATGTTCGCCCGCATGCGCGAGGTGCTCCGCGCCTGGGGGTATGAAGAATACAACGCTTCCCCGCTTGAACGCGCCGAACTCTACGAAGCAAAGACCTCCGAGGAGATAGTGAGCGAGCAGACCTACACCTTCATGGACCGCGGCGACCGCCGCGTGACGCTCCGCCCCGAGATGACCCCCACGCTTGCGCGCATGGTGGCCGGCAAGCGCCGCGAGATGCCGTTCCCGCTCCGCTGGTTCTCCATCCCGAACGTCTTCCGCTACGAACGCCCGCAGAAAGGCCGCCTGCGCGAGCACTACCAGCTGAACGTGGACCTCGTCGGTGCCGCGGGGAGCGAAGCGGATGTTGAAATAGTCCGGCTCGCCTCCGAACTCTTGAAGGCATTCGGCGCAAAGGAGAGCGATTTCATCATCCGCATGAATTCCCGCGCGCTCCTCACCGCGGCCTGCGAAGCGGCCGGGCTCAAAGGCGAAGCCACGCGCGCATACCTGCGCCTCCTGGACAAGAAATCCAAAATGACCCCGGGAGAATTTTCGGCGGCGCAGGGAGCTATCACGGCTAAAGACCCGCTTGCGCTCATAAACGACGCGGGCAGTTCTCCGGACATCGCACGCGAGAAGCGCGCCCTGCTCGACGTCATTGAGACGCTCGCCGCGCGCGGCGTCGGCAATGCCGTCTTTGACCCCACGCTCACGCGCGGCTTTGATTACTACACCGGCATCGTGTTTGAAATATTTGATACCAATCCGGCGAATCCGCGCGCGCTCTTCGGCGGCGGCCGGTTCGACAAGCTGGTCGCGCTCTTTGGCGGCGACCCCATCCCCGCCATCGGGTTCGGCATGGGCGATGTCACGCTCGCCGACTTCCTGGAAACGCACGGTCTCCTGCCAAGCGATAGCGACGGCAGGCCCCAGCTCTACGTGGGCACGCCCTCGGCAAGCGACATCCCCGCCGCGCAAGCGTTCGCCGATGCGCTCCGCAAAGAAGGCGGCCGCGTGTTCGTGAACCTATCCGACCGCGCGCTCGGCGACCAGATAAAAGACGCGGTCAAGCGCGGCATCCCGCTTTTCATCGCCTACGGCGCAAATGAAGCGTCGAGTCAAACGGTCCGCATGAAGATGCTCGCCACCGGCGAGGAACAAGGCCTGCCGGTATCCGAATTGCCCGCGCGGCTCCGCGCCGGAAGTTAGACCTATGCGTCCCGTTAGAAATCACGAACACCGGGGTATATAATGACAACACCATGCTGAGGTCTTGTTTTCATAATCAGATAGAGTGCAGCGCAATGAATGCGTTCGTGTTCTATTTCTAACGGGATGCGCGCTATTACATTCGATATCGAGTCCATCTCCGACTCCAATGTGCGTGGGCACATTGATGTGAACGAGCAGGAGCTCACGGTCGTCGCCATCCACGATTCGGAGACCGGCGAATATTCCTCATATTTCCGCGAGGATCTTCCGAAACTCTGGCCTATCCTGGAGCGCGCCGACCAGCTCATCGGCTTCAATTCCGACACGTTCGACATCCCGCTCCTCAATCGCTATTACCCGGGCGATCTCTCCCACATCCGCTCGCTTGATCTCCTCTCTGAAGTCCAGAAAGTGCTCGGCCGGCGCATCCGACTCCAAGCGCTCGCGGAGGCGACACTCGGCAAAGGAAAGAAAGGCGACGGGCTTAAGGCCGGAGAATGGTGGAAAGAGGGCAAGAAAGACAAAGTTGCCGAATACTGCATAGAAGACGTGCGGCTCACCCGCGAACTCTACGACTACGCCATGAAGCACGGCGTACTCAAATACAAAGACCTGCGCGACATCCGCGACATCAAGATGGACACCGCGCACTGGAACACGCCGGCTACAATGGCTCCGGCGATGACGCACGCATTCCTGCTGTAGGAAATTGACACGAACGGCAGTTATCTCCATACTGCCGATAGGTGTTTCCGGCGAATCCTTCGTCTACCGACTCTGCGGATTTCAGAGCTTATCTAGGGAGCAAAGTAATGAGCAATGCGATGTTTGGTTTGGGCATGATGATTGCCCTAATGATCAGTCAGGGGATCAGGTTTGGTTACCAGCTTGAGGAGAAAAACGAATTGCCATGGGAACTGCGTTTTTCACCCGTGACTCTTTTTTTCTTCTATGTCGGATCGTTGATGCTTGCTCCCGAGGCGATGCTCCGCGCCACTCCGACGTATCTTGGGTACGCCGCGATTACGGTTTGCGTCGGATTGGTGTTGGTGGCGATATCCACCCTCCTGACGATATTTGTTCTTCGAGCCGGCAATCGGTTGATGCTCGGACCCGGGCCGGCGAAACCGGATACGAAAGCCGCAAAGAAATGATGGGCAGACGCAGCGCGTGGGGTACTCGGTACTCCACGCGTTTTGTTTTTGGTGGTACGCTAGGCGTATGCAGGAGCACCCGTACACCATCCCGCTCGCTATCGTTGCCGGCGGCATTATCGTCGCGGGAGCAATATATTTCTCGGTGGCGAAGTTCCCTTCCGCCGGTTCCGGTTCCGGCAATCCCTCCCTGGTGCGCCCGGTCGGCAGCACCGACCACATCCTCGGCAATCCCGCCGCAAAAGTGACCATCGTTGAGTACTCCGACTTTGACTGCGAGTATTGCAAGAGCTTCCACGAAACGCTCCACCAGATAGTCGCGAATGAGGGCGCGAACGGCCAAGTCGCCTGGGTCCTGCGCGAATTCCCGCTGTTTGAACTCCATGACAACGCGCTCGCCCACGCACGCGCCGCAGAATGCGTCGCGCAGATCGCCGGCAATGACGCGTTCTGGAAATTCGCCGATGCCCTTTTCGCGGACCAGCCGGTTGACCCGGCAAACTACGGCTCGCTCGCAAAAGCCGCCGGCATCCCGGGCGACGCATTCGCAACCTGCTACGCGACCGCCTCTACGACCGCCATTTCTACCCGCATCACGGCGGATCGGCAGAACGCGCTTGACGTCGGCGCGCGCGGCACGCCGTACTCCCTCATCCTCGTCGCCGGCAAACCGCCGGTCGTGATGGACGGCGCCTACTCTTACGACGCGGTCAAACAGCTCCTTGACCAAGCGCTCGGGAACTGAACAGCGCACCGGCGGTGCGGCATGTTGCGAGGAAGGAGTGGCGAAGCGTTCATGCACGGTCTTTTGGCATTTATGGAACGCGCCATTCCGATGGCGCCATGCCAAAAGATGAACTGCGGAGCCTTAGGAAATGCCCGCGCCGGCGGCATTTCCGCTCCTCCGCAGCAATATGCCGTACCACCGACACATAAATTTTTATTCTCCCACCAACTCAAGCCGATAGATATCAAAGGAGTTGTCGCCCTCAAACATATCTGAGGGATTCGGCAGGTACACGCGCCGGCGCGCTATCTCCTCCGTCGCGTCAGTGATGAGCCGATGGAAGACTTTGAAATCTTGCGCGTGCTTCTTGAAATCTATTTCATACCGCCGCATTTGCGCTGAGCCGTCCGCATTCTTCGTTTTCTTGCACTCGTACACAATGAACCGCCGCACCGGCTTCCCGAACATTTCCCGCACGGTGTAGTAATTGAAAATAGCCTGAATGACGAACATCGACTTTGCCGCGCCGCCTTTGCTGAACGACGCGACGAATTTATGGTCTACGATGTCCACCGCGCCCTTCTCCGCCCTTGAAGCCACTACCAAATCTGAGATGGCTTTCAGGGGGAGCGGGAGCCCCTCAACTTCCACCACGCCCCGCACCTCCACCCCGAGCACTTTATGCCGCGGCGGCCGCGCAAGATAGAACCCGATGGCGCGCAGGTATTCCGCCTCCATCGCCTGCCGCTTCTCTCTCTTTGCTTTGCGCGACTTCGCTCTGCCGAAGTCCAATTCAAAATCGGCGACGCCGCGCAGATATTCAAGGCCTTTTTGTATCGCGAGTTCCTTCGGTATTCCGGAGTAGAAATTTTCCAGCGCGAGGTGCCCCGCGCTGCCGACCACCGACGCCGGCGTGCGCGGATTGTCGTACACCTCTTCCACGTACCGCTTGTACCAGGCGAGCGGATTGCGCAAGAACGCCGTCAGGCTGGAATGGCTCCAGTGCTTGATAGGCAATCGCCGCTTCCCTTTCTTCACCGCCTTTTTTGCCGCCGGCTTGCGCTTCATGGGAGCAGTATACAGGCGTTTGACGAGACGCAAGAACGGTGCGTAAATGGGGTCTGGCGCAGTTCCCGGCAGGGCTTTCCTGCCGTCCGGGAAGCTCCCGGGTTCACATCCTGAATAGAAAGGAGTTCTCTATGGAAGAGTTACGCAAGTTGGCGAAGACGCCCGCCTTCCGCGCAGAAGCGGAAGCGATGTTCTTCGAAGCGATGCTACAGGGGTATGTAAACGGCGCGGAAATGGTGCCGGTCGCCGGATTCCCCGGCTTCAAGATGGCCCCGCCGTACGTCCGCGGACCGTGGACGGTCAGCGATCCCTACGTTAATTCCGCACTGCGTCTGGGAAGCTCCGGCACGACGACCATCTGGTTCCGGGACTTTCCGGTATGGACGATGCAGTACCTGGGCTGGTATCACAAGGACGCCATCCCGTGCCTCAAAGCCGCGCTCCGCGCTGCCTATGAGAAAAAGCAGTTCTTCGCCGGGCGCGGGCCCAAACACTTCGAGCACGAAGGCTACCTGTACGAGAACACCATTGATCCCGGTGCTTCATTCAACGGGCAGTTCGGTTGCGAAGAGATCATTTACTCGCCCAAGAACGAGGTCATGGGCGGGCACGTCATCCGCGGCATGGCTCAGTACTAACGGCCGGAAACAAAAAACGCGGCAGGGAGATTTCCCCTGCCGCGTCCTTGTTTTTAATACGACTTCAGATGCCGCGCTTTATCATGTGCGACTTTGTTTTCTTACGAGCGAAGCGAATTAGAAAACAAGAAGTCCTGATAAGGCGAGTCTAGTAACTTTTAAGATGTCGAGCCTTATCATGGGTGCGGATTTTTTCCAACGCCTTTGCCTCTATCTGGCGGATGCGCTCGCGCGTGACCCCGAACTCGCGCCCCACTTCCTCGAGCGTGTGGTAGATGCCGTCCATAAGCCCGTGGCGCATTTCCAATATCTTGCGCTCCTTCGGCGAGAGGTCGCTTAGTATGGCCTTCACCTGCTCCGAAAGGATGCGCTCCGAAGATTCCTGCACCGGCGACGGAATTTTGTCGTCCGGGATGAAATCGCCGAGCGTGGACTTCTCGTCGTCGTCGCTCCCGACCGGGTTCTCCAGCGAAAGCGTGTCCTGATTTATCTTCTCTATCTGGTAGATCTTCTCCGGCTCCACGCCCATTTCAATAGCGATTTCCTCCGCCTGCGGGTCGCGGCCAAGCGCCTGCGAGAGGCGGCGCGAGACCTGCTTGTACTTGGCGATGGTTTCCACCATGTGCACCGGGATGCGGATGGTGCGCGACTGGTCGGCAAGCGCGCGAGTGATGGCCTGGCGTATCCACCAGGTGGCGTACGTGGAGAACTTGTAGCCCTTCTTCCAGTCGAACTTATCCACGGCGCGGAAGAGGCCCAAGTTCCCTTCCTGAATGAGGTCGAGGAGCGTGAGATCCGGCGAGCGGCCCACATACTTCTTGGCGATGGAAACCACAAGGCGCAGGTTCGAGCGCGCCAGGATGTTGCGCGCTTCCGCATCGCTCTTCTCGATGCGCTTCGCGAGCTCGCGCTCTTCCGCGGCGGTAAGGAGCGGGTATTGCCCTATCTCGCGCAGGTATATCTGGATGGAATCGTAGCCCGTTGAATGGCGGTCTTTGATGTTGCGGGTGGCCAGGTATTCATCCGCCGCCTCCTCAAGCATGCCGCCTTCAAGCACATCCACGCCGGCGATGGCGAAGCGCTCGTAGAGGGACTCCAGGAAGCTCACATCATCTTCCACATGCGGGAACGACTTCAATATTTCGTTGTAGGTGACATAGCCGCGCTCCTTGCCCTTTTCAATGAGCGCCTCGGCGGAGATGGCCTTTTGCGATGCGGCTTTCGCCTTGGCGCCTTTGAGCGCAGTGCGGACGACCTGTTTCTTCGTGCGCTTCGCTACCTTCGGGCGGTGCGCCTTCTTCGCTCCCTTCTTCTTTTTGGCGGGTGCGCGCTTAACGACACGCTTTTTCGCGGGCTTCTTGGAAACCTTCTTCTTTTTTGTAATAGATTTTTTGGCCATTGTGAAAATGAGATGGGAAATAGGAACGGGTCATGCACCGAGTGCGGCGAGCCGCGCGGAAAGCTGTGCGCA
>JAJZRH010000018.1 GCA_021802795.1 bacterium | reverse complement strand
TTCGCGGCGAACTGTCCGACCGACTCCTTGTTCGCGCTCTCGAGCGTCATCACGTTCTTCTCCACCTTCGCGGTGACGTCCTCCGGAATGGCGAGCGGCACGGTGTGCGAGAAACCGACCGTGAGGACGACGTCCTTCCCTTTCACCTCCATCTTGTAGCCGACGCCGTCGAGGATGAGCTTCTTCACATACGGCGTCTCGACGCCCTGGACCATGTTCTTCACGTGCGATGCATAGGTGCCGATGAGCGCCTTCGCGAGGCGCGAGCTGTCCTTCGGCGTGATGGCGACGCTACCGCTTTCAACCGCGATGTTGACGGAGGGGTGGACGCGCTTGGTCAGCGTGCCCTTGCTGCCCTTTACGGTAAGCACGCCGCTCGCTACCGAGACATCGGCTTTTCCTACTGAAATTGGCTTTTTTGCGAGGCGGGACATACGGAAATGATTACCAGATCTCAAAGAGATTCTCGCCGCCGGCGTTCGTCTTGCGCGCTTCGGCATCCGAGATGATGCCGGCGGACGACGAGATGAGGCGCGCGCCCGTGCCGCCCTTCACGCGATGCGCTTCGGAGGACGAAACATACAGCCGGCGGCCGGGCTTGGAAATGCGCTTCACGCCGCGCAACCGCGGAGTGCCGCGCTCGTCGTACGCAAGGGCGACTACGAGATCCTTCTTCACCTCGCTCTCCCCTTTCGCCTTCGTCTCGACGGAAGCGACGAAACCGAGCTCCCTGAGCTTCTTTGCGATGGTCGCCAAGTGCGCCGAATACGGCACGACTACCTCTTTCTTACCGACCATAGCGGCATTCTGAAGACGGATTATGAAATCGCCGACGCGGTCAGTTACCATGATGCTTTCTTTACGCCCGGGATCTTGCCCTCGCGGGCGAGCTCGCGGAACTGGATGCGGGAAAGGCCGAACGTACGCATATAGCCGCGGGAGCGGCCCGTGATGGCGCAACGGTTCTTGAGGCGGACCGGCGAGGAATTGCGCGGGAGCGCCTGGAGACCAGCAGAGTCACCGGCGGCTTTGAGGGCCGCGCGCTTGACTGCATATTTCGCTACGAGTTTCGTCTTTTTGACGAGCCGGGCGAGCTGGGATTTCTTTGCCATGGATAAGTAAGCTTGCTTCCGGCGCTCGTTCGGGAGACAAAAAGCGGACTTTCTGTCTCCCTCTCTCGCTGGGAAGTAAAAAATAAAGCCCCGAAGAGCGTGCAAATAATGTATCACCTAGCTCCTGCGCCGTCAAACCTGTGAGGATAAAGCAAAAACGCCGCGATTAGGCGGCGTTTCGATGATGGCACGGCCCCTTCCTTGGTCACATCAGCCCAAGTGAGTGCTGTATCGCCCATGCAGTTCTTTCGGCGACGAAAAACATCTTCTCCCTATTGAGCTTCCCGGTTTCCGGATCGACAGCCTGTTCCATCGCCGCCGTAATGCGACTTTCGATGGGGGTGGATTTCGTGAGCTCAACGGCGCGGTCTTCCGTAATTCCTTCCTCGAGAATACCGGCCTTCTCCAGGGATTTTTTACCTTCCCGCGCACACCATTTGTCGAAGTCTTCTTTGCTGGTAAAGGCAGTCCAGGTAACTATTCCTTTGAACCCGCCAGCCGCCTCGGTTCCCCGAAAGGCAACGAGATATTCTTTGCCATTTTTCATTCGCCAATCTCCTTCGTACGTTGTCGCTCCCCGGAGCCAATCCCCGGTAGCTACAAAACTCCTTTCGCAAAACTAGCACTAAATCAATTTCCGTCAACTTTCAAAAGAAAGGCCCCGCGACCGTCACCGATCGCAGGGCCTTTCTCCTATGAAATTATTTCTTTGCCTCAATAAGCGGCATGCCGATATGGCGGAAGAACGCCTCGGCTTCGGCCTTCGACTTGGCCGTCGTGACGATAGTGACTGCAAGGCCGAACACGTCCTTGAGGTCCTCATCCGAGGTCTCCGGGAAGATAGTGTTCTCCTTGATGCCCACGGTCATATTCCCCATATCGTCGATCGCCGTCGCCCGGAGCCCGCGGAAGTCGCGCGTGCGCGGAAGGGCGATGTGGATGAGCTTGTCGAGGAAATCGTACATCCGTGCGCCGCGGAGCGTGACCTGGAGCCCGACCGTGTCGCCCTCGCGCACCTTGAAGGACGCAATGGAGGTCTTCGCGGCGCGCGGCGCCGCCTTCTGCCCCGTGATGCGCGCGAGCCGCTCGCTCGTGAGCTCGATCTGCTTCTTGTCGCGCTTCTTGCCGACGCCGGACGAGACGATGACCTTCAGAATGCGCGGGCCCTGCATCGCGCTCGTGTAGCCGAACGACTCCGCGAGTGCGGCGTAGGAAGTCTGCTGGCGTTGTTTGGTTATAGACATACTTATTTTTCTAGGCGCGTAACGTTTGACGCGTCGATAGCGCGCGGGCGCTCGATGATGCGGCCGACCTGATCCGTGCGGACCTTGAGACTGCGCTTGTAGAGCGCGATGCCCTCCACGACGACCGAGTTCAGCTTCGGGAATGCGCGCAGGACCACGCCGGACTTTCCTTTGTCCTTGCCCGCGATGACCTTTACCTTGTCTCCTTTTTTAATTTTCATACTGAAATGATTAGACGACCTCGGGCGCGAGCGAGACGATGTTGTGCCAGCCGCGCTCGGAGAGCTCGCGCGGTACCGGACCGAAGATGCGGTTCCCTTTCGGACCCATCTCCTTGCCCTGCTTCTCGATAAGCACGACCGCGTTCTCGTCGAAGCGGACGTACGAGCCGTCTTTGCGGCCGAACGGCTTCACCTGGCGCACCACGACCGCGCGGAAGATGTCCTTCTTCTTCACGGCCTTCCGGGGGGCGGCCGTCTGGATGGATACGACGACGACGTCGCCGATCTCGGCGTAGCGGCGCTTGCTTCCGCCGAGCACCTTGAAGATGCGGGCGACCTGGCCGCCGGAATTGTCCGCTACTGTGACGATGGATTGAGGCTGCAACATAGGTTAATCGTTTTCGTTCGCCGCCGAAACGGTCTTCGTCGAATCGATGACGAAGTGCTTCAGCTTGGAAATGGGGCGCGTCGCCACGATGGTGACCGTATCGCCGACTTTCACCGTGTTGCCCGGATTATGGACAAGGTACTTCTTCGAGCGCACGAAATACTTCTTGTATTTCGCGTTCTTCACGTAGCGGTCCACTTTGACCGTAGCCGTGTCCTTCATCGCCGTTTTCACGACGATGCCGACGAACGACTGGGGGCGAATAGTTTTTTGTTCCATACAATTATTGGGCGGCCTTCAAGACGCGGGCGTGCTGCTCGGTAAGTACGCGCGCGATCTTCGTGCGGAGCTTCCCTTTCGCGTTCGTGTCCTTGGCGCGCGCGCCGGCGGCCGAAAAACGCTCCGTGCGCAGTTCATTGCGCGTATCAACGAGAAGCTTTGCGAGCTCCTGATCGGTCTTGGTCGTCATGCTTTCTTTTTTTGTCATACAAGTAGGAAAATAGCAATGTTAGCGGGTGACGATGGTCGTCTTCACCGGGAGCTTCATGCCGGCCTGGCGCATGTGCGCGCGAGCGACCTTCTCGTCCACGCCGTCCATCTCAAAGAGGATGCGTCCGGGGCGCACCTGGAAGACGTAGTGCTTCGGATCGCCCTTGCCGCTACCCATGCCCACTTCCGCCGGCTTGGCCGTCACCGGACGGTCCGGGAAAATGCGGATCCAGAGCTTGCCGGTCTTCGCGGTCGCGCGCGTAAGCACTTTGCGCGCCGCTTCGATCTGATTGCTGGTCACGCGGGCATTCGTGAGCGCCTTCAGCCCGAAGGAGCCGAACGCGACCGTCACGCCGCGCGTGTCGGGGCGGTTGAGATTCTTCTGCGACAGACGCTGGGTCTGCCACTTGCGGTGCTTAACTTTTTTGGGAAACAACATACGAAAATATTAGCCGCGGGGCGCGTTTTCCGAGGACGGCATACGGACCGGCGCCTTCTTGTCCTGGTACACGTTGCCGCGATAGATCCACACCTTGATGCCGATGACGCCGTACGGCAGATACGCCTGCTCGTGCGCAAAATCAATGTCGGCGCGGAAGGTCTGGAGCGGAATGCGGCCCTTCTTGAGCTCCTCCTTGCGGCTCATCTCCGCGCCGCCCAAGCGGCCGGAAAGCGCGATGCGCACGCCCTCGACCTCGCGGACGGCGATGACCTTCTCGATCGTCGACTTGAGCACGCGGCGGAACGGCATGCGCTTCTCGAGCCCCTCGGCGATCATGTAGGCGACGACCGCCGCGTCCGTCTCCGGCTGGCGTATCTCATTGATGTCGAACTTCACCTGCTTGCCGGCGGGGAGCGCGTTCGGAGCGACCTTGCGGACGACTTCCGTGAGTTCCGCGCGGAGCTTGGTCGCGTTCTCGCCGGAGCGGCCGATGACGAGTCCCGGGCGGGCGGTCGAAAGGATGACGCGCAGTTCGCCCGCGGAGCGTTCGATGTCGATGCCTGAAGTGTATGTGCCGCGCAAGCGCTTCGTCAGGAAACGGCGCAGCGTCTCGTCCACCTTGATGTTCTCGCGGTAGCTCTTCTTATCTGCGGCGAACCAGCGGCTCTTCCAGTCCCGGATGATGCCGAGGCGGTGTGCGTAAGGATGTACGGTGTGTGTCATATCAAAATTAGGCAAGCGTCACCTTAACCTGGGACTTGCGGCGGCGGATGGCCGAAGCGCGGCCGAAGGCGCGCGGCATGTATTTCTTCAGCATGCCGGCGCTCTCAACGGTGATGGATTGCACTTTGAGCTTTTCCACGTCCTCCCCCTGCCCCTTCGCGTTCGCGACCGCGCTCTTGATGAGCTTGGCAATGGGTTCGGCGGCGCGGCGCGGCAGGAATTCAAGCGCGACGAGCGCGTCCTTCACTTTCTTGCCCTTCACCAGGTCCGTCACAAGGCGGACTTTGCGCGGGGTCTGGTTATAGCTCTTGAGGTGTGCAGTTGCCATACCTTATTTCTTAGCGGGCGCGGCTGCCGCGGGCTCCTTAGCGGCCTTCGCGGACGCTATTTCCGCCTGCTGCTTCTTGGCCTCCATCTCCTTCTGCATCTTGCCGCCGTGGCGCAGGAACTTCTTGGTCGGCGAGAATTCGCCCAAGCGGTGCCCCACCATCTCCTCGGAGACCGTGAATTCGATGTGCGACTTGCCGTTATGGACGCCGAACGTGAATCCGACCATTTCCGGGCTTATCTGGCTGCGGCGCGCCCACGTCTTAATAACCCCGGCGGAAGCCGGTTTCTTATCAATGAGCTTCTTGAGGAGTTTTGCGTCCACAAAAGGCCCTTTTTTGAGTGAGCGAGACATACAGTGAATGAAAAGCCCGCGCAAGCGCGAGATAACCCAAAGATACAGGAAGGTGATTCTGAAGTCAAACTACCGTTCCAAAACACCCTCATAAATCCTAGCCCGTTTCAGAACCTTGACATATCGTGTATATATCGCAGTTTATAAAAACTGCTCCAAAACCCTTTCGTTTGGTACACTGGGGACCATGCAGAAAAACAATTTCGTTGGTTTCGCCGCCCTCCTTGTTGTTCTCGCGGGGGCGGTTCTCTACGCCGCATTCCGGCCCGCGCCGGCAAAGGCGCCCGACGCCGCGGCCCTTCCCCTGCCGGCGGGAGATTTCGCCGAGCATGCCCCGTACTACGACATCACCGCCAATTATGCGACGAGCACGCCGCTTCGCGGCAACGCGAACGCCGCGGCCATCGCGCTCATGCAGAATTTCGTCGCCGATACCATCACGCAGTTCAAGACCGACGGCAATTTCAGCAACCTCACGCCGCAGGACATCAAGATGATGGGCTTTGACCAGGGACGGAAAGAAAAACTGAACATCGTGTACCTGGTTTTCTCCTCGCCGCGCACCATTTCCTATGTGTTCACGACCTACCTGGATACGCTCGGCGCGCACGGCAACCTGTTCTTCCATACGTTCACCTTCAATACCGCAACCGGCGCGCCGGTCGCGCTCGCCGATCTGTTCCTGCCGGGCTCGGATTACCTCGGCACGCTCTCCACGCTTGCCCGCGCAAAGTTGCCGGCCGTCATCGGACCGGACGCGACGGACGCCCGCATGCTGAATGCCGGTACCGTACCGGAAGATAAGAGTTTCTCGGCCTTCTTCATCGATAACGGCACGCTGGGCATCCTGTTCGACCCCTACGCCGTCGCCCCCTACGCCGCCGGCCCGCAAACGCTTCAACTGCCGCTCTCCGAGCTCTCCAGCATCCTGAAACCGGAGTACCGCTAGAAAAATAAAAACACCCGCTTGTTGCGGGTGTTTTTATTTTTACAATTAGCCCTTGCGCTTCTTCCCGACTTTGCGGCGGGAGACGATGAAGACGTTTGAGTATTTCTTCGGCGTGCGGGTCTTCTGGCCTTTGCCGGTGGGCTTGCCCCACTTGCTCTTTGCGCGGCGCAAACCGCGGCCCTGCTTGCCTTCGCCGCCGCCGTGCGGGTGGTCAACCGGGTTCATCGCCGTGCCGCGCACCGTCGGGCGGATGCCCATCCAGCGCGAGCGGCCGGCCTTGCCGATGACGACGAGGTTGTACTCCTCATTGCCGACAGCGCCGATAGAAGCCCAGGCGAGGTCGGAGACCTTGCGGATTTCGGTCGACGGAAGCTTCACCTGCGCGTAGCCCGCGTCGTGCGCGACCACCTCGGCGAAGTTGCCGGCGGAACGGACGAGGCTGGCGCCTGCCAGGGGGGCGATCTCAATATTGTAGATGAACGTGCCGACCGGGATCTTGCCGAGCGGAAGGCGGTTGCCCGGCGTAAGCGGCGCATTCTCGGAGACGATGAACGTGCTCCCCACGCCTACATCTTTCGGCAAAATAACATAGCGGCGCTCGCCGTCGCGATAAAGCGCGAGGCCGATGAACGCGCTGCGGAACGGATCGTACTCGACGGTTTCGATCTTCGCCGGAATGTCCTTCTTGTTGTAAGAGAAATCCACATCGCGGAAGCGCTTCTTGTGCCCGCCGCCCTGGTGCCGGGTGGTGATGCGGCCGAATGCATTGCGTCCGCCCTGGTTGCTCTTCTTCTTGAGCAAGGGCTTGTGCGGCGCGTGCCCGGAGAGGAGCTCCTTGTACGGGAGCGTGGTCATCTGGCGGCGGCTCTTGGATGTGGGTTTGTAGGTTTTCATACTGGTTTATGCGAACTGGATGCTGTCGCCCGCGTTCAGGTACACGTATGCCTTCGTGCGCGCGGCGCGCTGACCGATGCCGCGCTTCGTGCGCATCATCTTGCGCTTGCCCGGGAGGTTCACAACGCGGATCTTCTTGGGTTCCACGTTGTAGATCTCCTTAATGGCGCTTGCGATCTCGGCCTTCGTCGCGCGCGGCGGAACGGCGAACGCGTAGACGCCCTTCTCGGTCGCAATGAGCGCCTTCTCAGAGAACCACGGCGCGAGGATGATCTCATGCGCGGCGCCGCTCGTAAGCGCGGCCGTGCGTGCGCGGCGCTTCACAGCGACTTTCTCCTTCTTTTCTTTCTTTGTAGTTCCGAAGAGTGCCATGGTGATTTATTTAGACTTCGCGCGCGCAGTGAGCGTCTTGAAAGCCGCTTCCGGATTCTCAATGATGAGGTACTTGTGGGAAAGCACCTCCACCGGATTCAGGTTGCGGAGCTCTTCCGTCATCAGGTTGCCGAAGTTGCTGAAACTTTTGATAGCGTTCGCGTCGTAGGACGAGAGCGCAAGGAGCGCGGCGTTCTTGGACTTCGTTGCGAGCGCGCCCGCGTTCGCACCCTTCGCGAGCGCCGCGATAGCCGACTTCGCAACGGAGGTCTTCGGCGCTGCGAAAGAGAGCTTGTCCACGAGAATAAGCTCGCCGTCCTTCGCCTTCTTGGAAAGCGCTGAGAGGAGGGCGCCGATGCGCATCTTGCGGTTGATCTTCTCGCTGTAGTCGCGGACGTTGCGCGGGCCGAACGTGATGCCGCCGTGGCGCCAGATAGGGGAACGCGTGGAGCTGTGGCGCGCCTGGCCGGTGCCCTTCTGCTTCCACGGCTTCTTGCCGCCGCCGGAGACTTCGGAGCGATCCTTCGTGTGTGCGCGGTTCTGGCGGAGGTTCGCCTGCATGGCGGTCGTGACCTGGTGCACCAGGTCCGTGCGCCACGGCTGTCCGAAGAGGGCCTCCGGGAGCGCAATGCTGCCGACCTTCTTCCCTTCCATAGAGAAGATATCCGCCTCAATCGGTACGTATTCCTTCCTAAGCGCTTTGCTGCGCGAAGCGCCGGACGAGCTTCCTGCGGAAGCTTTAGTCTTCATAGTCTTTTTTGCGGTAGCCATAGTATTCAAATTATGCGGAGACTACCTCGAGCATGGTGCCGCGGCGGCCCGGCACGGCGCCGCTCACGATTATCTCGCCGGCCTTCACGTCTACGGCAAGGACCTTCAAGTTCTTCACGGTCACGCGATCAGAGCCCATGCGGCCTGCCATGCGCTTGCCTTTCACAACGCGGCCGCCGGCGCGGCCGCCCGAGCCTCCGATGGAGCCCGGAGAGCGTTCCGTGTGCTTCTGGCCGTGAGAGCGCGGGCCGCCGTGGAAACCGTGGCGCTTCACTACGCCGGCGAAGCCCTTGCCCTTTGTGATGCCCGAGACGCGCACCACGTCGCCGACGGCGAAGATGGAGGCGTCAATGGCGGAACCGACCTCCGCCGGCGTGTCCGTGCGGAACTCGCGAATTGCTTCGTATCCCTTGCCCTTCGTGTGGCCTAAGACCGCCTTAGAGATGTTCTTCGTGCGGCGCTCACCCATACCGAGCTGGACGGCTGCGTAGGCGTCCTTGCCGTCCTTCGTCTTGACCTGCGTCACCGTGACCGGGTCGGTAATGAGAATAGTCCCCGCGTAGGCGCGGCCGTCGTCCGTAAAAATACGGGTCATTTTCTCTTTCTTGGCGAGGATGAATTTCATTCTTTTGTTGGGTGAAAATCAGAGATTTTCAAAGCAAATCGCGCCACAGCAATCGCGTGGCGCGATGTGCTGGAGGACCCGCATGGGGTCATAGCGATAGGGGCACTCTACCTTACCCCCGAAAAAGATGCAAGAAACA
>JAJZRH010000017.1 GCA_021802795.1 bacterium | reverse complement strand
CATCGCGATGGTGCGCGCGGGCGAAGAGTCCGGTTCGCTCTCCGACTCGCTCACGGTCGTCGGCCTCCAGATGGAACGTTCGGAAGAACTGGTGCGGAAGATACGCGGCGCGATGATCTATCCGGCGATCGTCATCACGGCGGTGCTCGTCGTCGGCATTCTGATGCTCATCTACGTCGTACCGACCCTCACAAGCACGTTCACCTCGCTTGGCGTGCAGGTGCCGCTCGCGACAAGGATCATCGTCGCCATCTCGGACTTCATGGTGGCGCACGTCACTCTGGTGCTCGTTGCGCTCATCGCGCTCATTGTCGGCAGCATCGCTTTCGTTCGTTCGCGCCGCGGGAGCGCCATCGTGCTCGCGGTCGCGCTCCGCGTGCCGGTCATCGGCGAACTCGTCCGCGAAACGTACGCCGCCCGCGCATCCCGAACGCTTTCCTCGCTTCTTGCGGCCGGCGTCCCGGTGCTTGATGCGCTTTCCATAACCAAGGACGTCGTGCGCGCGGAAACGTTCTCGCGCGTCGTCGGAGAAGCCGAAGAACATGTGCGGAAAGGGGAGCCCCTCTCTCTGTCGTTTTCCGAACACACGAACCTGTATCCGATACTGATGAGCGAGATGCTCTCCGTGGGGGAGGAGACGGGCAAAGTCGCGGATATGTTGAAACAAACTGCTGAATTCTATGAAGAGGATGTCGCCCAGAAAACGAAAGACCTCTCGACCGTCATTGAGCCGATACTGATGCTCATCATCGGAACCTTCGTCGGCATATTCGCCGTCTCGATGATCGCCCCTATCTACCAGCTCTCCTCCGCTATCTAATCAATCGTCATCGCGTTATCGCGTACGTGCCGGGAACGACCGCCCATGAACCGCCCGGCCCGTTGGAGAAGCTCGCGTTCTGCAGGCCGTTCACATATGTGATGTTCGCATTGTTCTCCAGTTCCAATTTATACGCCGTTGCCTGGTTCGCACTGGCGCCGTTGCTGATCTCCATGGATCCATAGGGCGCATACAAGATGACGCCTACGGCATTATTGGAGAGCCGTACCGCATTTGAACCGGTCTTCGTACTTATGATCATCGGGAAGCTCCCCGCGCTTCCGTTCCCGCTGATCGTAACGTTGTTCGAGAGCCCGACCGTTCCCTTTGTCGCCGTGTTGCCGGTCGCGTCCGCAATGATGACCGCGCCGCCGGCGCCTATGCTCGACGAAACGCCGAGCGTCGCGTTGTTGGACAGCGTCACGTTCCCGTTCACCCAAACCGGGCCGGAGAGTATCAGTGTGGCGCCGTTCGACAGCGAGAGATCGCCGTTTATTTTCTTCGGCCCGAGCGTTACCGAGCCGGACGGCGCATACGGCCCCGCTATCGTGCCTCCTGCGGCGGCGGTCGCCTCCCAGTCCGATATCTGCGCGTCGCTGATGGGAAGCGGCGCCGGAGTCGCCGGAGTCGTGCCCGGATACCTCGTCCCCGTGACGCTGCAGCTCGAGATGGTTTGGTAGGATGCCGTGCCGCCGACCGTGCAGTTCGAGAGGGCATACGCCCACGCATTTCCCTGGACCGTTACGCCGGAAAGCGAGGTCAGGATGCCGGTGTTGAACGTTTGGAAATCCAGATCGCCGGAAATACTGCTCCACGACGGGTTCTGTGCGTTCCAGTTATTGCTGTATTTCGCGGAACCGCTCGAGTAGCCGCCGTTCGTATCTATGCCCCAGATGAAGTGATTGCTCGAACTGACCGCCGCGGTCGCAATGATCCAATACGTCTGGTTCGCCGTAAGCGCGGGCGTGCTGTCAAGCGTCGCGCTCGCAAAGCCGTATGCAGTCGTGACAAGCGACGCCGAGATGGTTCCGCTTGCGAGCACGGTCGTCGATGGCTTGCCGTTGTTGTCGGCGACTATCTTGATGGTGAGGTCGCCCGGATTCCCGGTCTTCTTCAAATACAGATTGATCCCTGCGAGAGAGGCGGTCACGGACGGCCTGAAGGCCTGCGCGACCGCAGCGTGCGCCGAGGTATCGCCGATATTGAAACTGCTGTTCTGCACGGTCCATTGCTGGTCGGTGGTGGTGCTCACGCCGACCGCGACGGTCGCATCGCCGCTGATCGTACCGCTTCCGGAGATGGAGCCGTCGGAGAAGATGTTGCCGGTAATGGTCGAGCCGTTATTCATAACGACCCCTCCCTGTCCAACCTGCACTCCGTAACGGAACGAAACGGTGGTGGAATTGATGGAGGCGGTTACTTGCACGGCTTTCGTAGCGACCGGGTGCGCGCTGCTCGGCACCGAAGCGGTCACGGTAACGCGTTTTGTACTGCCGGTGATGCTCGCGACCGAAACGGAAAAGGTGCCGCCGCCGAGCGCAGTATCGGTCTCTCCCGTGTAGCTGGGGTTCTGGTTGAGGTTGTAGATGGCGGAATCAACGCCCGCTTCCGCAAGCGCCTGCGCCTGCGCGGAAGCGACCGCAAAGCGTTCCGCACGCACGGCGCTCCCGAAATAGCCGAAGAAGCTGGTCGTTACCGCCATGACGATGCCGCTTACGACGAGCGCGAAGAGGAGCACGGAGCCGCGGCGAAGGTGGTGAAGAGAGGTGTTCATAGGTTTCTTAAATAAATGTGGTCGCGCAGATGCACTTGAGCCGCATTCCCTTGCACCGTGGCGCTGGTCGTCGCATCAACCGTCAGGCTCGCTACCAGCGGGAAGCTCGCATTATCATACGTGAAGCTAAGGGCGTTGAGGGCGCTCGTCAGCTGTTTCGTGCCTGAAACGCGCGCACTGCCGGCCGCCGCGTCGATGACGCGATACACGTTCGTGCTTGAGGCATAGATGCCGACGTAATCGTAGGTATTCGTCAGGACGGCTCCTGAGGCGTCAACAGAGGGAAGCTCAAATATCGCCGTCGTTGTCCCTGAATTGTAGACGGTGCCGGAAAAGGTGTGCGAGGCGACGACATGGTCGGCCTGCAGGCCCGCGGTGCGCACGGCGTCCACGACCCCGCTTGCGCCGAGAGAAATGTTGAGCGACGAGCCCTGAAAAGAAATTATCCGGCCATACACCACGTAGAGCTGGGTGACCGCGAGCACAAGGACGGCGAAAAGAGCGACCGTGATGAGCGTTTCGATGAAAGTGAATCCGCGAGCCATATATTAGAGGCCGCCGGTCTCGGTGACGAGCGTGGTAAACGACACGTAGCGGGTGGAACCGTCCGACCCGCGCCACGACACGCCGGTCGTTACCTGCTTGGTCTTGCTGTTCCAGCTCGAGACCGTCGTGCTTGCGGCGCCCTGCGGCAGGGACGAGAGCGCCGGATCGGAGAACGAGCCGCTTGCCGGAAGAGCGGCATACCCTCCGGCGCGCAGTTCGTTGAGTTTGCTGTCCGCGACGCGGGACGCGACGCTTTCGTACGTTGAATCGCGCGAAGACTTGACCGCGCCGACAACGAACGTCGTGAGTGCGATGGCGACGCTCATGATGAGGAGCGCTATCAGCATCTCAATGAGCGTGAACCCGCGTTGCTTGCGCCTGTACATCACCTGAAAGTATAGCAAGCCCTCGGTCTTCCGTATGGGGTATACTTTATTGCAATGCTCATTGTTGCGAACTGGAAAGCCTACATCGAGGACCTGAAGCGGGCCAAGAAGCTTTTCGCGGCCGGCAAACGGCTCGTGCGCACGACCGGCATCGGCATCGTGCTTGCGCCGCCTGCGCCGCTTCTCGGCGCGCTTGCCTCCGGCAACAAGTCCAAGGTGGCCTTTTCCGCGCAGGACATTTCTCTCACGACCGGCGGAGCGCAAACCGGCGAGTCGACCGCTGGCGCCTACGTGGCAGCCGGCGCGACGTACGCGATTCTGGGCCATTCCGAGCGCCGCGCGGCGGGGGACACTGACAGCATCGTCGCCGAGAAGCTCGCCCGCGCCTGCGCAAGCGGGCTTACGCCCATCCTCTGCGTCGGAGAACGGGAGCGCGACGGCGAGGGGCGCTACCTCGCTTTCATACGCGAAGAGCTCACTGCGGCGCTCGGCGGGTTGCCCCCCAAAGAGCGCGCGAAGGTCATTGTTGCCTACGAACCCCTGTGGGCGATAGGGAGGACCGCCGCGTTCGCCATAGAATCGAACGACCTCGCCGAGATGGTGCTCTACATCCGCAAAGTGCTCGCGGAGCTTCTGCCCGGGAAAAGCTCCGCCCGTTCTCTCGTGCTCTACGGCGGCTCGGTGGAACCGGAAAACATCCGCGCGCTCGCGGCGAGCTCGGGCGTCGACGGATTCCTCATCGGGCACGCATCGGTCGATCCGGACATGTTCCCCCGGCTCCTGAAACAGCTCGTTTAGCAATGCGCACCGTCCGCGATATCCGCGTATTTGAGAACATACCTATATTGGTGCGCGCGGCGCTGAACGTACCCGTTGAGAACGGCAAGGTCATAAACGATTATCGCCTGCGCCGCGCAGCGCCGACCATCCGCTTTCTCGCCGAGCGCGGCGCGAAGGTCATCCTCATAAGCCACATCGGTGAAATGGGGACTGAAACGCTGTCTCCCGTCGCGGAAGCGCTCGGCAAGCTCATTCCCGGGGTGTCGTTCTTCGGCGAGACCATCGGCGAACGCGCACGCGCCGCGGTACGCGCGCTCTCTCCCGGGAACGTACTCGTGCTTGAGAATTTGCGGCGCGACAAAGGGGAGAAGACGAATGACCGGGTGTTTGCGAAAGAGCTTGCGGCCTTGGCCGACGTGTTCGTCGAGGACTCATTTGATACGTGCCACCGCAGGCACGCCTCTATCGTCGGCGTGCCTGAACTCCTGCCAAGCTATGCCGGGCTTCTCCTTGAAGAAGAGGTGCGCGAACTCTCGCAGGCGATGAAGCCGAAGCACCCCGCGCTCGCCGTCATCGGCGGCGCCAAGTTCAGTACGAAAGAAGCGGTGCTCACCGCGCTTTTGGGAACGTATTCCCACGTATTCGTCGGCGGAGCGCTCGCGGATGATTTCCTCAAAGCGTCGGGGCAGGAAGTGGGGAAGTCGCTCGTCGGGGACGGCGGCGATTCCATAAAGAAACTCCTCGCAAATCCGAAGCTGGTCCTGCCGGTGGATTCTCTGGTCATACCCGCAAGCGCTGTCGGCACGCTCGGAGCGCGCGCATCCGCACGCATCGCGCCCCAGGGACAAGTCCGTCCGGACGAGGTCATCCTCGATCACGGACCCGGGACTTCCGCGCTCCTCGCAAATCTGGCGCAGAGATCAAAAGCGATCCTCTGGAACGGACCGCTGGGGAATTATGAGAACGGTTTCGTGGATGCTACCGACGCGCTTGCGCGCGCTATCGCGGCATCGGGCGCGCATTCGGTCGTGGGCGGCGGCGACACCATCGCGGCGATAGAAGACCTGGGTCTCCTCCCGCGCTTCTCGTTTGTTTCCACGGGCGGCGGCGCGATGCTGGATTTCCTCGCACAGGGCACGCTTCCGGGCATTGAAGTCCTCGACAATAAGCCGTCCGCATAATATATTCCGGCTTGAGAGCGGCGTGGGCTGCTCAAAAGGGGGATAAGGTATGCCGCTCTGGATTAAGGTGGCGATCGCACTCGCGGTGGTCGCGCTCATCGTTGGTCTCGCGTGGGAACTCGGAAACATGATGTTCAGCGGGCTTGAAGAGGACGGCGACAGCAAGAAACCCGTCCGCAAATAGTCCTGGCGATGAACGCCGGCGCCTTCGGGTGCCGGCTTTTTAATTTGCTTCGAGCGCCGCGCGAATTCTATCGGCGTTCTCTTCAAAAGCGTTTTTATCGCCCTTCGCGTCGTTGCTCGGGAATACCCAGATGTGCGCGTGCGGCACCTCATCGCCGATAATTCTTGAGAGTATCCACTCGGTGCCAAATGCTTTTTGTTGTGCCCTGGCTATCTTCCTGACCAGTTCAAAGTATTCGCCGACATTCGGCACGTCCCATACCCAGCGGTAATGCGTTTTCGGTATGACCTGCACGTGCCCGGGAGTTTGCGGATGAATATCCAGAAAAGCGAGATACTTTTCATCTTCGTATATCTTTGTCGCCGGGATTTCTCCCGCGACGATTTTGCAGAAAATACAGCTTTCCATATCTGGAAGAATAGCGCGCCGCAGAGAGTCCGACCAGTGTTATTTTTGAGGCTCTCGGAGGCGAAGCGGCACGGTAATTTCTGCGCAGAAGGGCAGCCGCGCAGAAATTCGCGAGCCGAGAGCGAGCGCGGCCTCCCGCAGGGGAGGCCGACTGCGTACTCAAAAATAACACTGGTCGGACGAGCCGAGTGATACAATCGTCGCACGATGTTTCCGCTCCATGACCCGCTTGACGATACGCTACGCGAAGAACTTGTCGCGCATGACGATTTGACTGCGGCCTTGCTTGCGCGGCGCGGCATCACCACCAAAGAAGAGGCGGAACAATTCTTGAATCCGTCGTACGACGAACATCTGCACGATCCATTCCTGATGATAGATATGCGGAAGGCCGCGGAGCGTTTCGCTCGTGCCATAACGAGCGGAGAAAAGATCGCCGTGTGGAGCGACTACGATTGCGACGGCATACCGGGCGCAACGTTACTCCACGACTTTCTGAAAAAAGCGGGAGCGAATTTCGTGAATTATATTCCGCACCGGCACGACGAAGGGTACGGCATGAATGTGGGCGGCATTGAACAGCTGGCGAAAAACGGCGTGACGCTCGTGGTGACGGTTGACTCCGGCATCGTGGATACGGAACCGGTCGCGCGCGCAAATGAACTCGGGATGGAAGTCATTATCACCGACCACCACCTGCCCGGCGAGAAACTGCCGGATGCGTTTGCGGTATTGAATCCGAACGCGCGCGCGGATGAAACCTATCCGTATAAAAGTTTGTGCGGTTCAGGCGTCGCGTGGAAATTGGTGTGCGCCGTGCTCGCGACCGCGCCGGAACTCCGCGAGAAAGTGCCGGAAGGGTGGGAGAAGTGGCTCCTGGATATGGTGGGGCTCGCGACGATCGCGGATATGGTCCCGCTTACGGGCGAGAACCGCGTGCTCGCGACGTACGGGCTCCTGGTGATGCGCAAATCGCCGCGCATCGGATTGCAAAAACTCTTGCGCGCCGCGCGCGTGGAACAGCGCGCAGTGACGGAAGACGATGTCGGATTCATGATCGCGCCGCGGGTGAATGCGGCGAGCCGCATGGGCGAAGCGCGCGATGCGTTCCGGCTTTTCACAACGAGCGACGAGGGCGAGGCTGACCTGCTTGCAAAGAAACTGGAGAAACTGAATCGGGAACGCAAGGCGCAAGCGGGCGCCATCACGCGCGCCGTGCACACGCGGCTCAAAGAGCGCGAAGTGCGGAGTATCATCGCGCTCGGCGACCCCGAGTGGCGCCCGTCGCTTCTCGGGCTTGTCGCGAACACGATTGCGGAAGAGTACGAGCGGCCGGTGTTCCTGTGGGGAAGAGAGGGGAACATGAGTTTGAAAGGGTCATTTAGAAGCGGCGGGTTCACGCAAGTGATGGAGCTCCTGCGAACGGCCGAGAATGTGTTCGCGCAATTCGGCGGACACGCGGCGGCGGGCGGTTTCACTGTCATTGATACGGAAGTGTTTTATCTGGAGGACCGTTTGGTAGAAGCGCATGCGAAACTCCCCGTGCTTGCAGAGGAGGACGAGCTCGCGATGCGTGCGGACGCCGTCATCACACCGGAGGAAGCGACACATGCGTTCCTCAAAAAGGTGGAGAAGCTCGCTCCTTTTGGACAGCAGAACCCCAAACCGGTGTTCCTGATGCGCGGCATCACCCTGCGCGATGTTTCCCGCTTCGGGAAAGCGGAAGAGCACTTGAAATTGAAAATCGAAGTGAACGGGGGAAACGGCACGATTGACGCAGTGACATTTTTTGCAAAAGGCGCGATAGCGCGCGCGGCGAGCACGCTCGCGCGCGGCAGCCGCGCGAATCTCCTCGCACACTTAGAGCGCGACACCTTCAGCCGCGGCACGCCTGTCCGACTGCGCCTGTTAGATATTCGGGCGGTATAAAAACGAAAAGCCCACGATGTAGCAGGTGGGCTAATCGTGAGCAAATTTACAGCTCGACCTTGTCCATGGCCTTGTGGCCATCGTACAGCTTCTCTGGCTCGTCTAGCTCCTGTTGCTGAAGCGGGGCCTTGAAGTACCGGGAGATTGACTGACATTCCCAGTCGAACAGGTCGGTCGCGAGCGCAAGTGTTTCCTCGTCCGTGCGCGAGAAGTCTCGTATAGCCGGAAGTATCTTCTCCGCAAGGAAACGTTCCTGCGAATTCCCCGGTGGTACGAACGGCGGCGGATAGAGCCGGTCTATTCCTTTGAAGAATTCCAGGAACGCCGTGCAAAGAGCGAGCTGAAAGGTGACTCTCCGGTGCGACTCTTCTTCCTCGTCAACAATCGCCCGCTTTAAGGTATCAAGCAAGGCTTGGCGCTCAGAACTGCGTTTCATCCATGCGTCTGCCATTTCAACGTCCTCCAGTTGTTTGACTGCCGATGCCACCAGGTGGCGAGAACATGCTGGTGACACGATAATACGGACACGGCGGAACGTCCAGCCGGCAAGGCTATGAAGGAAATTTCAATGTATAGTAGACGGAATGAAATTCACCATTCATGCCGACGGGGGAGCGCGGGGGAATCCGGGCCCTGCGGGCGCGGGCGCGGTCATTCGCGACGAGACGGGAAGTATCGTCGCGAGCGTTTCCAAATTCCTCGGGCATCAGACGAATAACTTCGCCGAGTATGAGGCGGTCATCCTGGCTTTTCAGGAATTGCTGAAACTCGTCCCCGCCGCCGAGCACGAACTCACGGATGTGGATGTGAAGATGGACAGCGAGCTGGTGGTCAAGCAGATGAAAAAAGAATACAAGGTGCGCCATCCCGTCCTCAAAGAACAGCAGGCGCGGCTCGCGCAGGTCGCGGGCGCGTTCCGCACTGTCACCTTCACTCATGTCTTCCGCGAAGAAAACTCCGACGCCGACGCTCTCGCGAACGAAGCGATGGATAGGGGTGTCTGAATCTCGTTGCGTCAAGTCTTAGGTGGATTCTGGGCGCAGTCCTCATTTTTGGATTTGAGCTATACTAGCCTCGATATGGCAGGTAAACGAAAATCGAAGGGTCAAGAGGCTCGCATAAACACGTTTAGCAATAACCTCGTTCTC
>JAJZRH010000016.1 GCA_021802795.1 bacterium | reverse complement strand
ATTCGTACAAAACGCAGACCAAACGAAGGAGACATCATGCAATATGTGCAATGCCCTGACTGCAAAGGGACCCGCCAGAAAGCGAAATGGTTCGGCGGCACGAAAAAGTGCCCCACCTGCAACGGCACGGGGAAAGTCCCGTACACCGAGCCCGCAAGTGCGCCTCCTCCGCGCGGTGATGACGATGACAGCGTCTCTCTGGGAACGGTGCTCGTCGCTGCGGCCATACTGTCGGACAGCGATAGCAGTGCGGCAGCGCAACCCGGAGAAGCGCCTTTCCAAGGCGGCGGGGGTAGCGGTGGCGGCGGTGGTGCGAGCGGCTCATGGGATGAACCCGCGGGCCGCGCGGCCGAACCGGAACCCGTTACGGAAGCCGTCACGGCCTCCGAGCCGAGCGAATCTCCGTCAGAACCATCCGGAGACACGGCGGACTCTTCGGACTCCGGCTCAGGCGGCGATTAGTTCAACCAATGCAGTCCAAAAGGCCACCCTGTGCGGTGGCCTTTCTTTTTCCGTAAGACGTCACTCCGCCATCATTCCGTCCCGGGCAGGGTGAATGGTTTGACATTCTGCTTCGCTGTAGTAAGGTTGCACTAGGTTGTTCTCGTCCAATTGCCTACCGCAAGGAGCCAAGAAATGAAATGTGAACTATGTGGGAAAGATCCGATAAAGCTCCTGTTATTGCCGCTCCATCAGCCCGACGGGAAACTCTGCACTTTCACCTGCGAAGAATGCGCGAGAAAGTCCTCGGCATTTTGTTGTAAGCACAACAAGATCCATCAGGGATTTTCCGACGGCTCAACAGCATGCCTGAGCTGTGTGGAAGAGCTGGTGCAGACCAGGAAAGAGTATGCGCTCCGCATTTGGGCAAGCATATTGCCGCTCCTGCCTTCGTTCGAGAAAGAATGGCTGCAGGAAGCCTGTGAACTAAGCTCTCTTGTGACCAATGACGGCGAAGAAATTGCCATCCTGCGATTCATCGCCTGCAAGGCGCTGAGGAGCAATTGTTCGGTAGAGGATGTGCTCACCGACATACAAGTTAAGCATTCGGTATCTTGTATTCTTTTTGCATGACAGCCCCGCGCCTCGGCGCGGGGCGCTCGTTTTTATACGATCACCAAGACCACCCTCCGCCATCATTTCTGCTCCGGCGTTGACCGGAGAAAAACGCGCTATACTTGTTTCCGTCATTACCAAGTAACTGCGTTCATATGTATAAGCATGTATTGGGAGTTGCTGCAGTCGCCGTCCTCGCATTGCCGGCATTCGCATTTGCCGCGGAGCCGTCGATCCACGGCAACAGCGATCTGCGCTGCGCGAACACGGTCGGGAGCCCGGTCGTGAACGTAACGGTAAAGGTGAAGAACGATGCCGATTCCGGCGTCGCGGGCAATTATTGGGGAATGGATGCGCTTGAGCGGCACATCACGGTCTGGCAGACGACGACCGCCGGCACCTACTGCGCGACCGTTCGCGACGAGGGTTCATTCCAAGCCATCGCCGGACAGAAGAGTCCGGGAGGCACCGGAGTCCTCTCCGGTAAGGAGCGCGGCGAGATACGCGGCGGCTACACGGCGACCATTACCGGTTCGTTGCTTGCAACGCCGGCGTGGAAGACCCGGGGCGAGATCGGCACTATTGACTACCGGTGCGACGCGTCGGGCAACTGCCCGGGCTACGTGAGCTGGACGGGGCAATACTTCACGGCTGGTTACGGGTTTGATCAGCCGTGGTGGGGCTGGACCTACCGCGGCGGTAAATTCGGCACCTGGGTCAATGCCGTCACCGGCAATTCGGGCGACATCCTCCCGGCCGCAATGAACGGCAAGGGCGACAAGGACGGGCACGACGACTAGTTACCCCGCCTTGTAAGAAAATACCCGTCAAATGGCGGGCATTTTCTTTTTACAAAAGCTATGACCGCAAACTTTTTGCCGCCCGATTCTGCATTGACTTGCGTGTGACGCGGGAATAGAGTCTTCGCAGGCAAGTTCGCCGATATTGAAGAGGGTATGAAATGGACAAGAACCATGCGCACCCGCTCGATGCGGGAGAAATTATTTTTGGAACGCTGCTCCGGGTAGGTGAAAAAATGCAGGCGGGCGACCGGTATGACTCACTAAGCGGCAAATGGGTGCCCGTACCGAGCGTCTTCTTTGGCCACGCTATTTTGCCGAGCGACGGAATGCGCATTCGTCCGGCATCACAAACACAACCGGCGGGAGGTGCGAACAATGACGGCTCCGAACACAGTGCATGAACACCCGCTCGATCCTAGAGAAACCGTCTTTGGGCGGAGACTCGGACCGGAAGAGAACGCCGAGGAGTCCGACGTATACAACGCCACAAACGGAAAATGGCTGCCCGTCCCAAGCGTGCGTGCCGGCGAATCCCTGGGGCGCTTCCCGGGACTGATAATCATCCGCCCTGCGAGGTAGCTCTGCGGTCCCACTCACGTGGGGCCGCTTTTCTTTTCCTGCAGGCGCCACCTTACGGGCTTTTTTACGGATTGAAAAGTTTACCGGCCGTCCAGGGTTTGACAGCACTTATTTATTACTGTAAAACCAGCATAGGTGAACCGGGCCATACGGCCCAATAATACGGGAGAGATCTCAATGGATAAATCGCAGGAGATAACGCTGTACGGACCGCCCGGCCTCGTTGCCAAGGCATCCGGAATGTTCAGGATGGTGGACGGCAGTGTGAACATCGAAGGCATTAGCGTGGAGGGGATGTGTCCCATCCTGCCGAAAGACAGGATCAGCGATGTGCTGTGCCGTCTGCGCCTCCGCTGTGTGGAACCGGACGAAGTCCTCGAAACATGCGGCTACGTTTCCGACGATTTCGTCCACGAAGCGATGCAGTGCTGGGAAGGCAAAAGCATAGTGCGGGTCGCCGGGGAAACGATGGTGCGCCATCCGCTCCGCAGGAAATCCAAAACCACGCAATACTACCTGTTGGTGGAAGTCATCGAGGACAGCTCGCCGTTCTAAGCCGTTCGCAGAAGCCCCGCTTCTGCGAACGGCTTCTGTTTTCCGTAATTGACAGAACCGAATTTGCGTGATATATAAAGGTTTGATCAACCATCCCACAGCAGGAGGTATATATGTTCGAACAGCACAAGCACCCGCTCGATCCAAACGAAAAAGTCGTTGGCAGGCATGTTGAACCCGGCGAGACCCTGCGGAGCAGCGACATGGAGGCCGCTAAAACCGGCAAGTGGGTAAACATTCCGTACGAGCTCATCGGCACCGTGGTCAGAGAAGACCAGCGTTGCACGTTCGTCCGCCCCGTTTGATAGCAATGCGCACCCCGCCAGGCCCCGCCTCGGCGGGGTTTGTCTTTTGACTGCGAAGGGTCACCGGGTGTACGCTCTCCCTCGGGCGGTCTTCCGCAAGGAGACCTTTTAGTTCACCAGTGAGGGGATCATGGACAGCAATCAGATACGGGAAATGTTTGACGACGATGGGGACATGATCACAGCCGCTACCATCGTCTATATGATAGAAAAAGATGTCTGGGCGGCACGCAGGACTTGCAGCTGGCACGACATGGTTCCCCAGGCGCTCGAACGGAAGACCCTACTCCTCATTCGAAGCGTCTTGCAGAACTTGCATCCGACGATCTGCAGCGGCGTCCGCGGCGTAAAGGAGCAGGAGATACTGCTGGCCTACTGGAATCGATTGGAGCTCGAAAAAAAGAAACGGTTCCTCGAGTTCATCTGCGAGCTAAATCGGGAGCTCATGTTCCTTGATCCGATACTTTCTTAACTCAGTCCAACGCCGCCCGGAAAGCGGCGTTCGCATTTTCATTGACCTGTCCCGATATTTCGGGCATACCCCGTATGACAACTTTTGATTTCGGGACGAAAGCGACACCTACCATACGCAAATCTTGTAAAAAGTTGTCATACGGGGCATAGTAGGCGTATGGAATGGAAAGGAGATGACATAGAACCGGAAAGCGTCATTGAGCCCGACACCGAAGAAGTCGGCGAGGAGAAGGCAGAGGCGAAGATGAAGAAAGTTCGCGACGAGCTCGCAGCCTGCCGGAAGGAAAAACAAGAATATATGGACGGCTGGCAGCGGGCCAAGGCGGACTATGTGAACGCCCTCAAGCGCTTCGGCGACGATGCAAAGGCGGCGGAAGTCCGCGGGAAAGTGAAGGCGGTGGAGACGCTTCTCCCGGCCTTTGACGCGCTCGAGCGCTCGAAAGAGCACGGGGAATTGCCGGAAGGGTTCATTGCGATTGCGAAGCAGCTCGAGGGCGCATTCGCCGCGCTCGGATTGGAAGAAGTCGGAAAAGTCGGCGAGAAATTCGACCCGGCGTTCCATGAAGCTCTCGGCCAGGATCCGGCTGATTCCGAAGCGAAAGATGATACAATTACCGCTGTATTAGAGAAGGGGTGGCGCATAAACGGCTCAGTCATCCGCCCGGCGAAGGTGCGCGTGGCGCATTTCGCGAACTAGTTGCATTTGGGTCTCTGTTTTCTGTAGAATCGAATTACAGCTAATTTTAATTATTACCTATGGCAAAAATTCTTGGAATTGACTTGGGCACCACGAACTCCGCGATGGCTATCGTGGAAGGCGGCGAACCGCGCGTTCTGGAGAACGCCGAGGGCGCGCGCACGACCCCGTCCATTGTGGCGGTGGGGAAGAATGGCGAGCGCATCGTCGGCACGCTTGCCAAGCGCCAGTCGGTAACGAACCCGCTCAACACCATCTTCCAGATCAAGCGCTTCATCGGCCACTCTTTTGACGAGCCGGCGGTCCAGAAGGACAAGGCTTCCGTGCCGTTTGAGATGCGCAAGGCGGAGAAGGGCGGCATCGAGGTGAAGATGACCGACAAGTGGTATCGCCCCGAGGAAATTTCCGCGATGATACTCGGCAAACTGAAGGCCGATGCCGAAGCCAAGCTCGGCGAGAAGATCTCCCAGGCGGTCATCACCGTCCCCGCGTACTTCAACGACGACCAGCGCTCCGCGACGAAAGCCGCCGGCCAAATTGCCGGCCTGGAAGTCCTGCGCATCATCAACGAGCCCACGGCCGCCGCGCTCGCATACGGTTTTAACAAAAAGAAGGACGAAAAAATCGCCGTGTTTGACTTCGGCGGCGGCACCTTTGACATCTCAGTACTGGAAGTGGGCGGCGACGTGATTGAAGTGAAGAGCACCGATGGCGACGCTCACTTGGGCGGCAAGGACATTGACCAGAAGATCATTAACTGGCTCGCGGACGAATTCAAGAAAGAGAGCGGCATTGACGTGCGTGGCGACGCGCTTGCGCGCCAACGCCTCGATGAAGCGGCCGAAAAGGCGAAAATAGAGCTCTCGAGCGCGATGGAGACGGAAATCAACATTCCGTTCCTCACGAGCGACGCGAGCGGCCCGCGCCACCTCCTCATCAAGATGAGCCGCGCGAAGCTTGAGGAGCTGTCGGAAGAATTCATCCAGCGCGCGATGGACATCACGAAGCGCGCGATGGAGGCATCGCCGTTCAAGATTCCCGAGATCAACGAGGTCATTCTCGTGGGCGGACAGACCCGCATGCCCGCCATTCAGCAGGCCGTAGAGAAGTTTTTCGGCAAGAAGCCGAACATGACCGTGAACCCGGACGAAGTCGTCGCCATCGGCGCCGCAATCCAGGCCGGCATTCTGCAGGGCGACGTGAAGGACATTCTGCTCGTGGACGTGATTCCGCTTTCGCTCGCTATTGAGACGATGGGCGGCGTCGCGACAAAACTCATTGAGCGCAACACGGCGATACCGACCAGCCGCTCGCAGACGTTCTCTACCGCCGCCGACAATCAACCATCAGTGGAAATCCACATCACGCAGGGCGAGCGCGCGATGAGCGCCGACAACAAGTCTTTAGGTAAATTTATGCTGGACGGCATTCCGCCGGCCCCGCGCGGTATGCCGCAGGTGGAAGTGACGTTCGACGTGGATGCGTCCGGCATCCTCACGGTCAAGGCCAAAGAGAAGACCACCGGTAAGGAACAAAGTATCCGCATTGAGGGCTCCACCGGCCTTTCCAAGGACGACATCGCGAAGATGCAGGCGGACGCCGAGGCGCATGCGGAAGATGATAAGAAGCGCCAAGAGCTCGTGGAGGCGCGCAACATCGCCGACCAGGCCGTGTATGCCGCCGAGAAGGCGATAAAAGAACACGGAGAAAAAGCCGGCGCAGAAGTCGTGAAAGAAGTACAGGACAAGGTTGATGCGCTGAAGACCGCCCGCGCGAGCGAGGACGCGGCGCTCATCAAGACCGCGACGGAGACGCTCTCGGGGGCGCTCTCCAAGATAGGTGAAGCGATGGCGAAGCAGACCCAGACCCCGCCCGCCGACGCCGGCGGCACGCCGCCTCCGCCGGAAGCTCCGGCCGGCCCCACCGACGCCGAGTTCAAGGAGAAGCCTTAGCTTCGATATAAAAACAAAAGCGGCGCGAATCCTCGCGCCGCTTTGTTTTGCATACAAAATACAAGAAGCGTATACTCAAACAACACATGGCAAAGGATTATTACAACGTGCTCGGCGTGGACCGCAAAGCAAGCAAGGACGACATCAAGAAGGCGTTCCGCAAGCTCGCGCACAAGTACCATCCCGACAAGGGCGGCACTGACGAATCCAAGTTCAAGGAAATCACCGAGGCGTACTCGGTGCTGTCCGACGACAAGAAGCGCCGCGAGTACGACACCTATGGACAGGCGTTTGCCGGAGGGCATCCCGGCGCCGGAGGCGCCGGGGGAAATCCGTTCGGCGGATTCGACTTCTCCCAGTTCCAGCAAGGATTCGGTCAGGGCGGCGTGGAATTCGATTTCGGCGATATCTTCGGCGATATGTTCGGGGGCACGCGCGGCCAAGCGCGCGCGCCGCGCGGCCGCGACATCTCCATTGATTTGGAAGTCCCGTTCAAAGACGCGGCCTTCGGTACGATCCGTACCGTTCTTCTCACAAAAGTCTCTACCTGCACGCTTTGTCAGGGCAGTGGCGCAAAGCCCGGCACCGAGTTGGAGTCCTGTAAAACCTGCAACGGCAGCGGCCGCGTGCACGAGACGCGCAATTCAATACTCGGCCAGTTCACCTCTGTGCGCACCTGCGTGGCCTGCGAAGGCACCGGGAAGATACCGAAGGAGAAGTGCCCCGAATGCAAAGGCCACGGCGTGCACCGCAAACAGGAGGAAGTGAAGATAAACATTCCCGCCGGCATCGATAACGGCGAGATGATTCGCATGCCCGGGCAAGGCGAAGCCATCAAGGCAGGCACGGCAGGCGACCTGTATGTGAAAGTGCACGTGAAGCCGCACCCAATCTTCCGCCGCGACGGCGCAAACCTCATCATGGACCTGCCGGTCAAGCTCACCGACGCACTCCTCGGCACTACCGTTTCTATAGAAAGTCTGGAAGGGAAGACGCTTGAAGTGAAGATACCGCCCATGAAGCGCGCGGAAGAGCTCCTGCGCGTGGCCGGCAAAGGCATCCCCGAGCAGGGCGGCCGCGGCGACATCATCATCCGCTTGGAAGTGGCGCTCCCGCACAAGCTCTCCGGCAAAGCTAAGAAGTCCGTAGAAGAGCTGAAAACCGAAGGGCTCTAAAGAACGACCAAGCTGCTCAAAAACCATGCCTCTTCATAAGAAAATCGGAGCATGGCTGGTTGATTACGGATACATGCTTCGCGGCACGCTCGCGACGGTGATCCACCACACTCCGCCCAAGCATTATCTGGGACATATAGTGGAAGGGAAGGCTCCGGTCATTCTCATCCCGGGAATTCTCGGCCGATGGAGCTTCATGAAGCACTTGGGGGACCGGATATCCCTGCAAGGCCATCCGGTGTATATCGTCCCCGGCCTGGGGCTAAACATCTATAGCGTCCCAACAGCCGCCAAGACGCTCCGTGCGCTCGTCGTGCACATCGTCCCCGCACTCGGCCACATTCCCCCGAAGGTCGGCCGCGGGGCGCAGGCGGTGAGAGAGCTTATTGAGAAAGAGAATATCTCGGGCGCAATTCTCGTCGCGCACAGCAAGGGAGGTCTCATCGGGAAATACCTGCTTGCGCATCACAATGCGGATAACCGCGTACTGGGCATGGTGGCCATCGCCACGCCTTTTTCCGGTTCTGCAATGGCAAAGCTCGTTCCGCACGATTCCTTCAGGGAACTCCGCACGGATAGCGAGATAATCCGCGACCTTGAAAAACATCATGCGGTAAACGACCGCATCATTTCCGTCATCCCGGAATACGACAACCACGTATGGGCGGAGCGGGGAAGTTTCCTGGACGGCGCGGCCGCGAATATAGAGGTGCCGGTCAGCGGACATCACAAGGTCGTGTTCAGCCATGCCGTCCTGCAGGCGGTTCTCGACTCAATAGAAAAACTGCAGAAGTAGGATTGTCCGAAAAAACAGGATGTATACTATTCCTATGACCGCCACCTCGACCACCGGTGCCATAGCCCAGGTGAACACGCTCGCGACGCATTACGCGTTTACCATTTGGAACTCGGCGAGCGACTTTCTCATCGTCATCATTCTGGTTTCCATATTCTTCCTTTTTGCGTGGTACATCGGTCGCGGCCAGCTCGTCGCCGTCCTCCTCGCGTTCTACTCGGCCTACGCGCTCTACGCGATGTTCCCGTATATGTCGGCTCTGCCTACGGCTCCGGCGATGACCGCGCTCCTTGCACAGGCGGGCCTCTATGGCGGACTTACTCTCGCGTTCTACATCATCTTGCGACGCGTCGTCGTTTCCGACTTCCTCTATATCGGCATCTTCGGGCTCCTTGCGCTCTCATTCCTCGGTGCGGCGTTCGTGCTCGCGCTCGCGTACCACGTGTTCCCGGTCGCCCCCGTGTACAACTTCACTCCGGCGGTTGACGCGCTCTTTGCACCCAAAGCGTTCTTCTGGTGGTGGTTCGTCGCCCCCGCCATCGGCCTCTTCTTCCTCGCCCGCTAATGGTTCGACTTAGCTCACCACGGGGTGATATAGTTTCCGCATGACCACGGCCGAAGAACTGAAAGCGCGCGGGCTCATCGAGCTTTCTTCAACCGCGCCGGAACAAATACTTTCTGCGCCCCGCACCGTCTACCTCGGTATTGACCCGACCGCCGACTCCATACAGGTAGGGAACCTTGCCGTCGTCCTCCTGATGAAGCGCCTCGGCGACGCGGGCAACAAGCTCGTCTTCGTCGTGGGCGGCGGTACCGGCATGATCGGCGACCCGAAGGAAAAGGGCGAGCGTTCAATGCTCGACGAAAAGACGGTCGCCAAGAACACCCGGGCGCTGGAGAAGCAGTTGAAGAGCGTTCTCGGCAAGGCGTCGTTCAAAATGGTCGATAACGCCGAATGGCTCTCCAAGGTGAAGCTTCTCCCGTTCCTGCGCGACGTCGGCAAGCACTTCACGGTGAACGACCTGGTGAAGCGCGAGATCATTAAGAAGCGCCTGGACACGCCGGACGAAAGCATTTCCTACACCGAGTTCACCTATGCGCTCCTGCAGGGACTTGATTACCTGACGCTCAACGAGAAATACAGCGTGGACCTTCAGGTCGGCGGT
>JAJZRH010000015.1 GCA_021802795.1 bacterium | reverse complement strand
CGGGAGCGAGGAATAGAGCGATAGAGAGAGCGAGCGCCACCGCGCTCGGCATGAACACGAAGGCCATGAGAAGGAGCGCGAGGCCGAGTATGAAAACCGGCCACTCTTCGAACCGGATGCCGGTCTTGCCCGTGATCGTCTTCGAGAGCGATTCGATGTGGTGAACAAACGGGATCATAGCGTGCATAAAGTATACCCCGCAGGATGCCGGTTCGTCATCGTTATGTACACCGAAAAGATCAGCGGCGCCCTTGGGCGCCGCTGATCTTTCTTCATTTCTTTCGTTTAGACCGCCGCGTACCGGCCGTCCTTGAGGCGCTTGAAGTAACGCGCATCGTTGAGGTTCACGAGAATAGTATTGTCTTTTACAAAACGCGCCTTCTTAACCTTCTTGATGATCTCGTCCTTTTTCAGGGGACCCGATTCCGCAAGCGCTTCGCGGATGACGTCGCGCACGACGCCCGGCTTGTAGCCCCACTCGGTAAGCGCGTAGAGCCCGCGGCCGACCAGAACGAAGCGCGGGTCCTTAATGAGCTCGTTGTGAGTCGTCGCCACGTGCGCCTTCTTGGAGAAGAGCGCGCCGATAGTCTTTGCGACTTCCGAGAAGTGCATCGGTTCGCCATGGCGCTTGATGGCGAGGTAGGCGTAGTCGCGGATGCCCTTGATGCGGATGGCGGGAGCGCTCATGCGGCCCCACTCGGCGAGCGGATTAGAGCCGATGTGCTTAGAGAGAGAAAGCCAGCGCTTCAGGACCTCTTCGTTCTTGTAGGCGTCATTCACCTCCTTCAGTTCCTCGAGGAACCGGTCGAGGAGTTCCGCTTCGGTGAGCACTTCGTCGTCGGAAAGCGAGCCGTAGAGTTTGGAAAGCGCATTGTGGATGGCTTTCGCGGTCGCGCTGTCGATATGCCAGCGTGCGAGGAACTCGTTCGTCTCGCGTTCGCGGAAGAATGCCGAATCAAGCATCAGGAAAAAGCGGAACCGGTTGCGGCTCTTTTCGTCCTTGCCGAGCGCGGCAAGGAGCGTGTCTTCCGGCACGATGGCGCCGAGCGTATCGATGTAGCGCGCGATCTCTTCAAAAGCGGCGCCCGATTCTTTGAAAGCTTTGCTTGCGCGGATGGCGTCGAGCCCGGCCGCTTCTATCTGGCGGACGCGTTCGCGAGTGATTCCGGAGCGGTCCCCGATAGCCTCAAGCGTCTCGCGCTCGGCATTGGTGCCGAGGCCGAAACGGCGGATGAGAACCTCGCGGGCGCGCTCCGGAGCGGCGGCGAGAAGGCGCTTCACCAGGCTTCCGCTGTCGAAAGAAAACGAGGCAGACGGGGCGTTTTTCGCCTTGGTATGCTTCGCGGTCGGAACTGCCTTAGTCATGTGGTCTAATTTATAGCAAACACCTTATAGAGAGTCAACCCCTCGCTCAATATCCGGACTATACCACAAGATTGAGGATTTTCCCCGGTACGTAAATCACCCGTTTGGGCTCATTCCCGCCGAGCGCATTGGCGACGGCGGGGACTTTCAACGCCTCCGCCACCGCGTCGGCTTCAGAAGCGTCTACCGCGAGCGTCACCGCACCGCGGCGCTTGCCGTTCACCTGCACGACGATCTCTTTCTCGGTTTCAGCGGCAATTTCCGCCACGGGCCATGCCTGCCGGTGCACGCTCCCTTCCCCGCCGAGCTTTTCCCAGAGGTGTTCGGCGAGATGCGGCGCGAACGGCGCAAGCATGACGGCGACTTCCCGGCAGACGCCGTTCGGAACGGACGCCGCCGGTTCAAGCTCGTTCATAAGTATCATAAGCGCCGCAACGCCGGTGTTGAACTTGAACCGGTCGCCGTCCTCGGCGACTTTTGCGCTCGCTTTCGCAAGAGACTGCCGCATCGCCTCCGGTACTTCGGACATGTCCTGCGAACGCTCTGCGAGCCGAACGACGCGCTCAAGGAATTTGTGCATACTGGCGACGCCGTCCAGGCTCCACGGATAGCTCCCCGCCTCGTTGTACGGGCCGATGAAAGCCAGGTAGATGCGCACGGCGTCCGCGCCGTATTTCTGCACGAACTCGTCGGGATTTATGACGTTCCCTTTTGACTTGCTCATCTTCTGGCCGTCCGGACCCAGGATGATGCCGCGATTGAAGCGCTCCGCGTACGGTTCGTCCACCGGCACAAGCGCCAGATCATAGAGCGCCTTGGTGAAGAAGCGCGAATAGAGAAGGTGGAGCGTCGTGTGCTCGGCGCCGCCCGAATAGCGGTTGACGGGCATCCACTTCTTCATGAGCGCGGCGTCGGAGAAATCGTGCGCATCCTGCGAATCCAGGTAGCGCAGGAAGTACCACGACGAATCCACGAAGGTATCCAGCGTGTCGTATTCCGGCGTCCAGCCCTCGCCGAATATTTTCGTGACGCGTTCCCGCAGTTCGTTGGACGAGGCGAGCGGCGCTTCACCGGTCGGCCGGAAGTCGACGTCGGTCGGCAAGAGCCACGGCAGGTGCTCGGCGGGGATGGTATGCGGCTTCCCTTCAGGGTCGTAGACGATAGGTATGGGGCAGCCCCAGTAGCGCTGGCGGGAGACCAGCCAATCGCGCAGGCGATAGTTTATCGCTTTCTCGCCACCGACGTACTTCACGATGTCCCACTTCGCCTCCTCGCTGTTCCTGCCGCTGAACTCTCCGGAGTCAACGAGCACGCCCGAACCGGTATGCACGCGTCCAAGGACGAGCCGTTCGAATACGGTGCGGTGAAGCGTTTCGGAAACCTCTCGTTCCGCCTGTTCAAGCGGCAGCCAAGAAACGGTAAATTTGCCGTGCTCGTCTTTCTCAAGCTTCTGCTCATCCTTTGCATCGCTATTGAGCTCGAATAGGAACCCTATCGCTTCGATCTCCCGCGCGACATTTTTTGAGTACGCAAAATAACTGTGGTGAATCACGCTCGTTTGGCTGACGAGCTTAAGATCCGTATAGCCGGTCTCCTCGGCGATTTCGCGCATCGCCGCCTGCGCCGCATCCTCGCCCTCTTCTCTGCCGCCTCCGATGTAGAGTTTCCCTCCAAGCGCCGGACCCCAGTCGAGCGTCAGTACGGTTCCGTTCTTGCGGTCGATAACAACGGCTACGATACTTTTCCGAGGCTCCGGGTTCTTCTGCGGTGTTCCCGTCACGGGCTCTATGACGTCACGCACGGGCAGATCAAATTTCTTTGCAAACTCATAGTCGCGCTCGTCGTGGGCGGGGACGGCCATCACCGCGCCCGTGCCATAGGAGGCAAGAACGTAGTCGGCGACGTAGATGGGGATCTCTTCTTTGGTTGCCGGATTGATCGCACTCACGCCCTTGAGCTCGACGCCGGTCTTCTCTTTGTTCTCGCTCCGCTCCCTCTCGGTCTTCTGCGCCGTCCTCTTTATGTATTCCTGTATTTCTCCATAATTCGTAATTCCTAATTCATTATTCTGAATCAACGTATGCTCCGGCGCGAGCACCACATACGTCGCCCCGAACACCGTATCCGGCCGCGTCGTGAACACCTCTATTGATAATTGAGAATTGGGAATTGAAAATTCCAGATGAGCTCCCTCGCTCTTCCCTATCCACGCGCGCTGCGCGTCTTTTATCTCATTGCGCCACGGGAGCTTCTCGAGCCCCTCCAAAAGGCGCTCAGCGTAATCGGTGATTTTCAGGAACCACTGCGTGAGCCGCTTCTCCACGACTTCCGTGCCGCAGCGCTCGCACTTGCCGTCTATCACCTGCTCGTTCGCGAGCACGGTCTGGTCTTTGGGGCACCATTTCACCGGCGCTTCCTTGTGCACCGCGAGCCCGTGTTCGAAAAGCTTGGCGAAGAGCCACTGCGTCCATTGGTAGTAGCTCGGGTCGCAGGCAACGACCTCCTTGCTCCAATCGAACGACGGACCCATCGAGGCGAGCTGTCCCTTCATCTTCTCTATGTTCTTGTAGGTCCACTCTTTCGGGTCCACGCCGTGCTTGATGGCGGCGTTCTCCGCCGGCAGACCGAAGGCGTCAAAGCCTATCGGGAAGAGCACGTTCTTCCCGCGCATGCGCAGCATGCGCGCGTAGATATCGGTAACGGCGAACGCGTACCAGTGGCCGATATGGAGATCGCCCGAGGGGTACGGGAACTCGACGAGCAGATAGTATGGCTCCTTGGTCTCGTCCGAGAGGTCAGCGCGATAAAGATCGAGCGAAGCCCACTTTTCCTGCGCTTTCTTTTCAATATCGCGATGATCGTACGCCATGGAACAAAAGCTACGTACGGTCGACCGTATTAGTCGCGGAAGCGGCGCCAGCCGATGTAGAGGAGGGCGAGGAGGCCGGCCGTAGCGATGGCGAGGCGTATCCAGTTACCGGCGCTGCCCCAGTACTGCGCGGAGCCGATGATGAGCGCGACCACGCCGCCGTAAGAGAGGCCGGAGGAAACGATGGAGGAGCCGAGCGGAATGAAGCCCGCGACGAGCGCGATGATGCCGAGACCAACCATCAGCACGAATGCGTAGAGCGCGTGCTCATCGTTTGCAGCTTGATACGGCTTCTGGCATTTCGCGTACATATCGCAATAACCGGTTGATTTCGGTCCCGACACGTCCGGAGCGGGGGCCGGGACATAGGCAGACCAGATGCCGCCCTGCGCATCGCAGGTCTTGGCGTCTGTCGGCACGACCGACGGCGAAACGGGACAGTAATCCTCATACTTCGGCGCCGGGTACGCGAGCGCGAGAACGACGGAGAAGAAGATGTTAAGGATGACGACAATACCGAGTAAAAGCGCCCAGCGAACGAACTTCGGCTGCTGCGAAACGGTTTGTGGTTCCATATGCGCCGGATTATACCATAAAAATAAAAGCCCCCGCGCTTGGCGCGGGGGCTGAAGATGAGCGAAGGAACGGACTAGCGGCCGGCTACCGGGACGGGCACAAGCGCCGGCTCCGGTTTGAGCCAATCGTTGAGCGCGGTGAGCGCCCGCTCGTACCACTCGCGCATCTTTGATTTGCTCGGCGGCCGTGGGATGCAGGAATTGAAATAGACGCTCGACACAGTAAAAATGTCCATGCAAAGAAGGCTTCGGTCTTCGAAATTTTGCAGATCGAGGATATGTCCGCACGCAAAATATCCAAAGAACAAGAGCCAGAACACCCTGCCGCCCGTGCCATACATTGGTTCCGCTAGATCGTCGTTTTTTAGGAAGGCTCTTTCTTCCCTTTCCAAGACGATTACTCTGCGTACCACAAGCGAACACAGCGCCGGAGCGAGAAAAAGGCCAATGATACCCGTGGGGTACAGAGCCATTGCGGCGGAAATCGCACTGAGCATCAGCGCCCACTTCTCGAGCCTGAACTTTGTCCAACCGAGATACTTTTGTGCGTTATCGCAGAATTTCTGTGCTGCGCCGAGCAGTATGCTGTCCAGCCATACGAGCGGATTGAACACGGTTGTTCTCCTTGCATTTTGATTTCGAAAAGGGATTTTACTCCCGACTCAATGTGCCACCAATTCGCTGTTCAGCAGTATACAGATAATTACGCATCTGTCAACTACCCGTGCAAGAACACCATTACATCACCATCTTTGACGACGTATTCCTTCCCTTCCGTGCGCACCATGCCCTTCTCGCGGGCGGCAGCATAGGAGCCGAGTTCCAAAAGTTTGTTCCACTCAATGACTTCGGCGCGGATGAATTTCTCCAGAAAATCGTTATGGATGGCGGCGCCCGCAACGGGCGCCGTGCTGCCCCGCTTAATCGTCCATGCGCGCGTCTCGTCGGTGCCGGTGGTGAAGAATGAAATGAGACCAAGCGTTTCGTATGCACCGCGGATGAGCGCGGCAAGGCCGTCCTCGGAAACGCCGAGTTCGCGGCGAAAGCTGTCGCGATCGTCATCGGCGACGTCATTGAGTTCGCGTTCAGTCACGGCATCCAGGAAGACGTGCTGCCCGCCAAGCGACTTGATGAGCTCATAGGCACGCTCGGCGCGTCCATCGGCAAGCTCGTCTATGTTATGCCCACCGCTCTTTCTATTGAGTCCGTACAGTATCGGCTTCATCGTGAGCAGGTCCAGGTGCTGGACAAGTTTCTTCTCATCGTCCGTAAGTCCGGCATGGAGCGCAAGCTTCCCGGCGGCGAAAAACTGCATCAGCTTGGCGAGCGCGCCGTCTTCCGCAATCGCGGACTTATCCCCCCGCTTGATGTCACCGGAAATCTTGTCGCGGCGCTTGCGCACCTGTTCAGCATCAGCAAGCACAAGCTCCATATTGATGATTTCAATGTCCTTGTACGGCTCCACTTCTTCCGACACGTGCGTGATGTTCGGATCGTCGAAGAAGCGCACGAGTTCCAGAATCGCGTCTGTCTCGCGGATGTTAGCGAGGAACTGATTGCCGAGCCCCTCACCCTCCGCGGCGCCCTTCACGAGCCCGGCAATGTCCACGAACTCGATGGCCGCAGGGATGATCTTCTCGCTCTTCGAGAACTCGGCAAGCTTGCCCAGCCGTTCATCCGGCACGCCAACGACGCCGACTGACGGGTCGATGGTGCAAAAGGGATAATTCTCCGCCGGCACGGAGGCCTTCGTAAGTGCATTAAAAAGCGTCGATTTGCCGACGTTGGGAAGTCCAACGATTCCGATTTTCAACATATTTTACTAATCCACGCCTGCCCCGTAGCCGACCGAGCAACGCGAGGTCGTGGTACTGGGGTTCGGTAGACCGACAATGCCGATTTTCAACATAAAAACACTGTAAAACGATTCTACTACTTGCGCAAGACGAGCATACGACCGTATGAGAGTACTGCGTAGAAAATCGCCGTCGCGACGACGAAGAACGCGACCGCACCGCCAAACGTAAGCGGAGGGAGCCAGCCGATCGTGAGATACGCCAAGAACCACCATGCGGTGAAGACGGCGGCGCTTCCAAGCGCGAAGGAGATGCGCCCGCGGGAAAGCGCCCACGAGACGCCGACAAGGAGCATGGAGAGCGTAATAAGCGTCCAGTAGGTCGGAGAAAGCGCCGGCTGGAGGGCGGCGCGGACCACATATGCGGCAACAACCAAACCGAACGACGAGAAAAGGACCAGCGTCATCCCGAAGCGCAACCCGTTCGCAATGACGCGCAGGTGCGCGCGTTCGGCATCGCTTATTTTTCCATCGCGCGCCGCGCGGATGTAGGCGAACTCGCCCCAAACGGCCGTCACGGCCCCAACGCATGCGCCGAACGCTTGGCAGAAGATGAGAAGCGAGATGGTCGCGTCCATAGCTACTTCTGCATAAGCGCAGAGAGCTCCACGCGATATTTCTTCATCACTTCCATCGCCGCCTTTATCTCGCTCTCGCCGCCTTTCTTGCGGCGCTCGATTTCTTCGCCGATCTTCTTAAAGAGTTCGGGGTTCTTCGTGACGAGCGCGGTCATCTGCTCGCGCTGAGCCTCCGGAACGTCTTTCAACTTCCATTTGGCGTACTGATTGAGAAGAAAACTCTGTACTGACATGCGGAAAGTATAGCACGAGGGGCGCACCGCGCCCTGCGTGCTAAAAGAGCGAACGCATGTGGAAACCGCGTATCGTTCGGGTCGTGAAGTAGAGCGCAATGAGCGAGAGGAGCGCGAGCGCCTCGATGTAGGCAAAGGAGGTATCAAAAATGCTGATGCCGGAGCGGTAGTGTTCCACGGCGGTCGTTCCGAAAAGGACGGTCCCGTATATCGCAATGAGCGCGTTCAGCCAGTGGATCCAGTGCACGGCGGGGTTCGTAATGCCCGCCGTCACCACCAAGAGCACGGCGGCGGTGACCGCGCCGGTCGTCGTGAGCGGGAGTTCGGCGCCGGTGGATTGCGCGATGATGAGCACGACGGCGCTCACGACGAACAGCACCCGCACATTGTCGCCGTGGTAGTGCGGTATCCGGTGCGCCCGCGGAATGCTCTCGCCTCCTTCCCCGTTTCCTTCAAAAGACATATCCGTAAGTATACGCCCTGCACGTAACGCGCAAGGGCTAGAGGAGGATAGTGGCCTGACCCCGCGAAACTTCGGCAATGCCGCCCTTGGGGAGCTCAAAATGGTACGACTGCTCGTCCGCCGCTTTCACTCGCATCTCTCCCGGCGCTAGTTCCGAAACGAATGGCTCATGCTCGGCGAGTATCTGGAACACGCCGTCTTTCCCCGGCAGAGTCGCAGAAACGGCTTCCCCATCAAAGAGGTTTTCGCCGACGCGCGCAATGGTGAGATGGAAGGTACGCATAAATTTTCAATTTCTAATTTACAATTTTCAGTGAATTTTCAATGTTTCAATTTTAAAATTCTGAAATTGATTGATAATTGAAAATTGTTAATTGATAATTAATTGACCTGGTCAATACTCCCCTTCATGTAGAAGGCCTGCTCCGGCTTATCATCGTGCTTCCCTTCTACTATCTCCTTGAAACCGCGCACGGTCTCCTCGCGCGACACGTACTGGCCGGGATGCCCGGTGAACGGTTCGCCGACGAACATCGGCTGTGAGAGGAAGCGTTCTATCTTGCGCGCGCGAGTGACCGAGAGCCGGTCCTCTTCCGAGAGTTCTTCCATGCCGAGGATGGAGATGATGTCCTGCAGGTCCTTGTATCGCTGGAGGACGAGCTTCACCTGGTTCGCGACCTTGTAGTGCTCGTCACCCACGATGTCCGGCGTGAGCGCCGCGGAAGAAGACTCAAGCGGGTCGATGGCCGGATAGATGCCGAGCGACGCCAAAGCGCGAGAGAGCACCACCGTGCCGTCCAAGTGGGCGAAGGTGGTCGCCGGTGCGGGGTCGGTGAGGTCGTCTGCCGGCACATACACCGCCTGCACGGACGTGATGGAGCCCTTCTTTGTGGAAGTGATGCGCTCCTGGAGCTTGCCCATCTCTTCCGAAAGCGTCGGCTGGTAGCCCACGGCGCTCGGCACGCGGCCGAGGAGCGAGGAGACCTCGGAACCCGCCTGGATGAAACGGAAGACGTTGTCCATAAAGAAGAGCACGTCCTTCCCGCCTTCGTCGCGGAAATATTCCGCTTGCGTGAGGCCGGAGAGCGCGACGCGAGCGCGGGCGCCCGGCACTTCGTTCATCTGGCCGAACATAAGCGCGGTCTTTGCGAGCACGCCGGACTCTTCCATTTCGTGATAGAGGTCGTTGCCTTCGCGCACGCGCTCACCGACGCCGGCGAAGACGGAGTAGCCGCCGTGTTCGGTCGCCACGTTGCGGATGAGTTCCTGAATGAGCACGGTCTTGCCCACGCCCGCGCCGCCGAAGAGCCCGACCTTGCCGCCCTTGAGGAACGGGATGATGAGGTCAATGGCCTTGATGCCCGTTTCAAACACTTCCGCTTTCGTCGTCTGCTCGTCAAAGGACGGCGGCGCGCGGTGAATGGGCAGGCGCTTTACGTCAGTCGCCATCGGCCCTTTGCCGTCCACCGGTTCGCCGAGCACATTGAAGAGACGGCCGAGCGTTGCCTCCCCCACCGGCACGCTGATGGGCGCGCCGGTCGCAAGCGCGGTCTCGCCGCGGGAAAGCCCCGCGGTCTCGTTCATTGAAATAGCGCGCACGCGGTCCAGCCCCAGGTGCGAGGCGACCTCGAGCACCAGGCGGCCGTGCGCGTCGTTCTTCTCCACGACGAGCGCGTCGCCGATGGCGGGGCGCGATGCGTGCGCGTCGCGTTCGGCGCCGCTCGCTGGCGCGAAGTGCACGTCCACGACCGGTCCGATGATCTCTGTGATGATTCCCGCGTGAGATAGTTTTTCTGTTCCTTTTTCGTTCATACGTAAATTATTACTGCTAGTAATGATTGGCAATTAGCGCGAAAGCCATATCTCACGTGGCTAATGCCTCGCGGCCGCCGACTATCTCGGACACTTCGCGCGTGATGCCCGCCTGTCGGATCTTGTTGAAGAGCCGCGTGAGGTCGTGCGCCACTTCCTCCGACTTATCGCTCGCGTTCTTCATCGCCACCATGCGCGCGGAATGCTCGGACGCCTTTGCTTCAAGCAGGAAGTGGTAGAGCGAGACGGCGACGAGCCGCGGCACGAGGTATTCGAGCACTTCCGCGCCCTCCGGTTCCACCGAGTACGCCGCGGGCGATTCAATGGCGGCGAGCTCGCTCCACTTCCCCTTCACCGGGATGATGTCCTTCACGAGCTGTTCTACGCCCGAGAGAGAAAGCGGAAGCAGGCGGCGCACGGCGGGAAGCTGTTCAAAGGTGGACTTGAAATTGCTGTAGGCGACGAGCACTTCGTCATAGGTTCCCGCCGCAAATTCGCGCGAAAGGTCCGCGGCAAGTTCTTCCATTACGGAAATCTCCACATTGTCTTTTTTATTTTCGTACGCGCGCGCGATCCGGTAATCGCGCCGCCTGAAGTACTCTTCGCCTTTTTTGCCGTACGCGTAGACGGTAACCGCGGACGCCGGATACGCCGCAACCGCCTCGGCGGCGGCCTTGATGACGCCGCTGTTGAGCGCGCCGGCAAGACCTTTGTCGCTTGTGAGAATAACGAGCGCAACTTTTTTCACTTCGCGCACTTCCGCAAGCGGATGCCGTGCGATGTCTGCGCTCCCCGAGAGCCGTGCGAGTATGGCGAGCGCCGCGCGCGCATACGGCCGGCCGGCGAGCGCGGACT
>JAJZRH010000014.1 GCA_021802795.1 bacterium | reverse complement strand
GGAGGAAGAAGGAGCCGGCCCAAGGTCGAGACTCACCGTCATACCGTTAATTATGGCTTGCGAGGAGTAGGGGCCGGAAAACGCATTCGCACTGAGCGGCGACGTAGAGTTGATCGCCGCTTGGCCGATGGGGGTTACTGCATTCGACGGATAAGGATTACCAAGATCGTTTTCATCAACCTTAAATATCATATGCTGCCCGGGAAGATATGACGCCTGGTCCAGATACGCGGTCAGGGTCATGGTGTCACGAGACAGAGTGGTCCCTGAATGTATTATCGTGGCGGTGCAGGATGTTGCGGTGCACGTTGCGGCGGCGGCATGGACCCTCTCCGCTCCGCCAACAAAGCCGGCGATGAGGACGAATAAGAGCAGGGGGACGGATTTTGCAGTTGAAGGCGTTTTCATATCATTGCTTCAGAACGCTGATGCTCACCTGCGACTTCGCGGGGGCAGTCATCGTGTTCTCACTGATGGTCACATTGACGCTCGTGTCCCCTTTTGTGCCGTACAAGGATGACAGCGCGCTTTTCTGGTAGGTGTTGGAAACATTCCAGCCCTGAGTTTTGAGGAAGCCGGCATAGAGGAAATAATTTTCTTTCACCGTTTTTGACGAGAGGAATACCATCGTCAGCTGTTTCTGCCCGGCGTAATCCAAGCCATAGCTCTGCTGAACCTGCGCCCCCTTCTCCACGGGAATGTCGGTCGGGAAATCGGTCGGCGCACCGGCGCCAAAGTCGGTCTTGTGCGGCTCTTGCCCCTGAGAGACCGGTTCCGTCTGCGCTGTTGGAGATGTATGCGGCCGGAGGATGATAACGCCGGTAACGACCATCGCAACCGCCATGGTACCGATGAGGATGTTGATGGTCTTTTTTCGTTCAAGCATTATGGCCACGAGACTCTATTCCAGTATACGCGCAAGACCCTTCTCTTTCGGGGGTTATCCACCAAACAACTCGGGAGCCGTATTCCTCCCTCCAACGCCCTTATCGGACGGGGCGGTACTATATACTGTGAGGACGGAACGCATGCGGTATTTGAACCTCACGACTCTCATTCTTCCCGGGCTGGTTGCCCTTCTCCTCGCGGGAGCTCTCGCTCTTTCCTTCCCCGCTCTGTATCTCGCCGCCATCGGTCTCGGCGTTCTCGCCATTTTCATCGCCGCATACCAAGAAGTACGCATCGGCGGCGTGTCGCTCGACTACATCGCCTTCCTTGCGCTCGTACTCGCCGCCTTCACGCATGAGTACCTCGCCGGAGCCGTCATTGCGCTTATGTATACCGGCGGCGAGGCGCTCGAGGCCTATGCCGGACGCCGCGCCGAAGCATCGCTCGCCGCGCTCCTCGCGCGCATCCCGAAGACCGCGCTCGTGAAGAACGTGGGCGGAGAGAACAAGGAGGTGCCGCTTGCGGAAGTGTTGCCCGGCGCGACCATAATCGTGCGGAGCGGCGAGCTGGTCCCGCTCGACGGCCTGCTCGCTTCGGCGCACGCCGTGCTCAACCTCGCGAATCTGACCGGCGAACCGTTGCCCGAGACAATGGACGAGGGGGCCTTTGTGAAGAGCGGGAGCGTGAATGCGGGAGAAGCGTTCGAGCTCACGGTCCAGGGAACGCTGGAAACATCGACCTATGCAAAGATCGTGGACCTGGTGCGGGACGCGCAGAAGAATCAGGCGCCGTTCGTCCGGCTGACGACTGCGGCAAACCTGCCGTTCACCGTCCTCACGCTCCTCATCTCCGGCGGCGCGTACCTCCTCACCGGCGACATTGTGCGCGTGCTCGCCGTGCTCGTCATCGCGACGCCCTGCCCGCTCATCATCGCCGCACCGGTCGCTTTCATCGGCGGGCTTTCGCGCGCGGCGGGGCGGAACATCATTGTAAAGACGCCCGCCGCGCTCGAATCCATCGCCGGCATCACGACCGTCTTTTTTGATAAGACCGGCACGCTCACGCTCGGCGAACCGCAACTGACCGGCGTGACGCTCCTGGATCAGAAGGTCACCGAATCCCAAGCGCTCTCGCTCGCCGCCGCGCTTGAATACCATTCCATCCATCCGCTCGCGCGCGCCGTCATCACTGCCGCAAAAAAACACAATTTCACTCCCGCGCCGGCGCGCGATGTGGCCGAAGTCATCGGGAAAGGCGTCACCGGCGCCGTGGACGGTCATTACATTTCCATAGAACAGGCGCCGGAGGAGCATCATAAAGAAGGCGGCATTTCGCTCCTCCTCTCCGAAGACGGCAACCCGCTCGCCGTGCTCCACTTCAATGACACGCTTAAAGAGAATGCAAAGAAATTCCTTACCGATCTCGCGCACACCGGACTCAAAGTCGCAGTGCTCACGGGCGACCGGAAAGAGCATGCCGACGCGATATTCGCCGGCCTCTCGCTCGATGTGTGCGCGGACTGCACGCCGGAAGATAAATACCGCCTGGTGGAGGAAGCGAAGAAACGCGGGGAAAAAGTCGCGATGGTGGGCGACGGGCTCAACGATGCGCCTGCGCTCGCGAAGGCGGACATCGGCATCGTCTTCTCCGGCACGGAGAACAGCGCGTCCATTGAAGCGGCTGATGTGGCCATCCTCGGCCACGACGTCCTGCTCATCCAGGAGCTCTTCGCGCTCTCCAGGCGTTCGGTGCGCATTGCGGGACAGAGCGTGTATACCGGCATCGGCCTCTCCGCCGTCGGCATGCTGTTCGCCGCGTTCGGACTCATCGTCCCGGTAGAAGGCGCCCTGCTCCAGGAAGGCATTGATGTCGCGGTCATCCTCAACGCACTTCGCGCGGCGTTCCGTCCGCGCGCCTAGCTGTATAAAAAAGCGGCCGCACACAAGGCGCGGCCGCAGGTCTTGAAGAAACGAGCCGATCACTGCACGGCCCGTTTCGGAAGACGAATACCCATCCGCCTGAATTCAGCGCGGTAGGGCCAGCACAGATCGAGCGAGGGTATGAGCACGTGCACAAAGCCGTCCTTCGCACGGTACCGGTTCAGCTTGCGCAGCATGATGAGGTTCCGAACCGCCAGGCAGGCGCCCTCCGCGGCAAACCCGGTGCTCTGGCCGACGAAAACGCCCCTCTGCCGCCAGAGATACGAACAGAAACGATTCGCATCTTCCTCGCTGACAAAGCGCGTCTCATTGGCGAACCTCCACCAAGGAAGCGTGCCGGGTTTGAGCTGCTTTTCGCCCCGGACGCCGCCGACCGAGTTTCCGTCTTCGACGACCACCGCCGCGCGCCAGATGCCAAAGCTGCGTTCTTCGAAACGTTCCTTGAGCTTCCGCAAAACATTGGAGGCGCCGCCGCCGCTGCCAACGCCCCATGCGGCAACGCCAAGGTTGGACATCCTGTCGACGATGAAATCGCTGACAGGATCCCAGCCGTCGCTGTTCGCGGGATTCCAGTACTGTCCCGTGTACACGTGCCCCTTCTTCTTGGCGTATGCTTTGGCGACCTTCATCGCATGGATCGAATCATCCGCCTCGAGCAGTTTTATGCCGCAATCCAGAAGGAGCTTCCGCTTCCCTTTGGGCAGGCTCTTTGATACGGCCATGATGATCTGGGTGAGCCGACACTCCGGATGGGTCTTGCGATACTGCTTGAGCGCCTTGGCGAGCGCAACTCCGTAATTTCCCGACGTAGAGTCCACGAGCGCTATCGCATCCGGATGCTGCGCGATCGCCTGTTCCAGTATCTTCTTTGCCGGATAAGATTTGCCGTTCTTCGCCGGGTTGCGGGTCAGGTCGAGGTAGTACAGCTTCACTTTGTGCTTCTTGAACCGCTCCGCCCATTCCGGCGGTAGAACGGAATTCTTCACCGCGACGATGCACGATTGTTCCAATGCGTTCATTTCGAACTCCTTCAAGAAATCAGAAAGCAAAACGCCCTCTCGTTACAAAGGGCTTCTGGGACGCACAATACTCCTAAGTTAGGACGGACGCCAACCTTTCTTTACCTCGGTCATTCGGTTCTTCTCGTCCACGAAAACAGTCGTGGGGTGCGGCATTTTCTTCGCTTCCTCCTCGTTTACGAACACGTAGGACAGGATAATGACCATATCGCCCCTCTTGAAATGGTGCGCCGGCGGGCCATTGAGGATGATCTCGCCCTTCCCTTCTTCTCCGCGCACGATATAGGTCTTCCACGAGACCCCGTTCGCGAGACTATTGACCAGGACCGACTGGTTCGGGAGCAGGCCGGCGGCGTCCAGAAGCAATCCGTCGATGGTGATAGAGCCCATATAGTCGAGGTCGGCATCGGTGACCGTCGCTCGGTGTATCTTGGCCAGACAAACTTCCAGTTGCATAAATGGAATATAGCACAGACGGGTTTCGCTGTGCACTACGCCGCCCATAAGCGCCTTGCGGGTGGTATTGTGAGAGTGCTCACTTTTTATGAGCATCACCTTTTTAGCGAATATCGTCGCACTGCTCTTTTCGTTCTTCGTCATAGGAGCAGTATTAGGTGCGCTCTTCTCCGAACCCCTGCGCGCGAAGCTCATACGGATACTCCGGCTCAAGCGCCTCCTCTTACTCGACAAGCATCCGCACAATCCCATCATTCATCCGGGCACGCACCCGTGGACGGCGGAGGCGGTGCTGAACCCGGCGGCGCTCGTGCTCCAGAACCGCACGCATCTTATCTATCGCGCCATCGGCATGGACGGCGTCTCGCGCCTCGGCTATGCGAGCAGTCCGGACGGCCTCCTTTTTGACAAGCGTTTCCCCTATCCCGTCTACGCCGCGCAGAAACCGCGAAATATCCCCGGCCGCGCGCAACGATATTCTTTCGTCCTTTATCCTTCAGGCGGCAGCTGGGGCGGCTGTGAGGACCCGCGCATGGTGGACATCGAGGGGCGCATTTACATTACTTTTAATATGTTCGACGGCTGGGACTATATCCGCGTCGCCGTCATATCAATATCAGAGGACGATTTCCTGTCGGAGCAATTCTGGAAATGGGACGGTCCGCACATCCTCTCCAAACCGGGCGAACGCCACAAGAACTGGGTGCTCTTCCCCGAAAAGATCGGCGGCAAGTTCGCCATCCTGCACAGCATCGCGCCCGTCGTCGAGGTGGCCTACCGCGACGCGATGGAAGACATCGGCACCGATGAGCCCTTTATCGACAGCTGGGTCGGCGCGCGTTCCGACCTCCCCGAGCGAGAGAATGCGTGGGACAGTTTCGTGCGGGCGCCCGGGCCGCCGCCGGTGCGCACAGAGCAAGGGTGGCTCCTCTTCTATCACGCCATTGAAGCGAGCGACCCCGGCCGCTACAAACTCGGCGCGATGCTCCTTGACCTTGAGGACCCGACGAAAGTGCTGTACCGCTCGGTGGGCCCCGTGCTCGCGCCGAACGAGACCTACGAGAACCACGGCAAGCCGGGCATCGTCTACGCCTGCGGCGCGGTGGTCAGGAACGGCCAGCTTTTTGTCTACTACGGCGGCGCAGACAAGGTCATCTGCGTCGCCACTACGCCGCTTCAGTCTTTCATTGACGCGCTCATCAAAGGCAGTCAGCCGGAGCTTGAGTCTATGGAGCTCGCACGAACCCCCCAGTGAATGGACGGTTTTGACCGCCGATGACTCTGCTATTCTAGATACACATGTTCGTCATCCGCCGCGAATCCCATAACCCCATCCTTGCGCCGCGGCGCGAGCGCCCGTGGGAATCCATGGCCACCTTCAATCCTTCCGCGGTGCGCACCAAGGAGGGCGTCCATCTCTTCTACCGCGCGCTCGGCAACCCCGACGCGCTCCAAACGCCGACCGCGGGGCTCTCCTCCATCGGGTTGGCTTTTGCCGAGGACGGCGTCCATTTCCATTCGCGCGAGCAGGTCATCGTTCCGATGGAGGAGTGGGATCGGTTCGGCTGTGAGGACCCGCGCGTGACGTATTTTGAAGGCCGCTGGTACTGTTTCTATACCGCGCTCGGCGGCTACCCGTTCGGCCCCGACAACATCAAGGTCGCGGTCGCCGTCGGCGATGCACCGGACAAATTCACGAAGCGGCACCTCGTCACGCCGTTCAACGCCAAGGCGGCGACGCTTTTCCCCGAACGCGTGAACGGCGACATCGTCCTTCTCCTCACCGCGCACACCGACTGGACTGCGGAGCACCCGCGCGCCACCATCGCGCTCGCGCGGGCAAAGCATATCGAGGAATTCTTTGATCCCGAGTACTGGCGGGTGTGGCACGAACACCTCGCCGACCATGCGCTCCCCGAACTGCACCGCACCGACCGGGATCACATTGAGGTCGGCGCGTCGCCGCTTCTCACCGAGAAAGGATGGCTCCTCATCTATTCCTATATCCAGAATTATTACGACGGAGACAAGCGAATTTTCTCGGTGGAAGCGGCGCTCTTGGACCGCGACAACCCGCAGAAGCTCATTTCCCGCACGGAATCGTTCCTCATCCCGCAGGAATTCTATGAAGAGTACGGGCTCGTACCGCATATCGTCTTCCCCACGAGCGTAACGCTCGCCGACTACGGGATGCTCGACATCTGGTACGGGGCGGCCGACACGGTTTGCGCGAAGGCGAGCGTGAAGCTCGCCGATCTCCTGCGCGCGCTGGATCCGGAACGGCCCGCGCGCACGTTCGACCGGTCGGACAAGAACCCCATCCTTTCCCCGCGCGGCGAGGGATTTGAAAGCCGCACCGTGTTCAATCCCGCCGCCATTGAACTCAACGGTTCCATATACATCCTTTACCGCGCGATGGACCGCGCAAATACGTCCACTATCGGACTCGCCATTTCCAAAGACGGCGTCACCATCGATGAGCGCCTCAGCGAGCCCATCTACGTGCCGCGCGCCGACTTCGAGCTGAAGCGCGGCAGTCCGGTCGGAAATTCCGGTTGCGAGGACCCGCGCATCGTGCGCATTGATGACATGCTCCATATGACCTATACCGCCTACGACGGCGTGCACTCGCCTTCCGGCGCGGTGACTTCCATCAGCGTGGAGGATTTCCTCGCACGCCGCTGGAATGCGTGGAGTACGCCGTTCATCCTGACCCCCGAAGGCGTGGACGACAAAGACCTCGTGCTGATGCCGGAGAAAATTGACGGGAATTTCATGCTCTTCCACCGCATCAACAGCATGATATGCGCCGACCTCCTCCCCGACCTTTTCTCCGGCACGCGCGCGAGCCGCTGCATTGAGATCATGGGACCGCGCCTCGGGATGTGGGACGGCTCGAAGGTCGGCAGTGCGGGACCGCCCATCAAGGTCGGCAACAACTGGCTTATGATCTACCACGGCGTCTCGCGCCACGCGACCTACCGCCTCGGCGCCGCGCTTCTGGATGCCGCCGGCTCCACGGTCATCGCGCGCACCGCCGATCCCGTCTTCGAGCCGCTGGAGAAATATGAACTAGAGGGCGAGGTGCCGAACGTCGTCTTCTCCTGCGGCGCCGTCGTCCGCGGCGATACGGTCTTCCTGTACTACGGTGCGGCCGACAAGGTCATCGGCGTCGCGACCGGCTCGCTCTCGCATATACTGAACGCACTTACATGACCAAGGTACTCATTTTTGACCTCGACGGTACGCTTGCGGAAAGCAAGACGCCGATGACCGCGGAAATGGGCGCGACGCTTTCGCGCCTCCTGGAGAAAATGCCGGTCGCCGTGATGTCCGGCGGCTCCTACGCGCAGTTCCAGAAACAAATGCTCGTCGCCCTGCCGCCCTCAGCGAACCTCTCGAACTTGTATCTGTTCCCGACCAGCGCCGCGCAGTGCTATACCTGGAAGGACGGCTCTTGGCAACCGTACTACAGTAACCCGTTCACGCCGGAAGAAAAAACAAAAGTGCTCGGGGCGCTCGCCGAATCGCTCCGCGAGACCGGCCTTGATGTCCCGCCGCCGCAGCTTTGGGGCGAGCAGACAGAGGATCGCGGTTCACAGATCACGTGGTCGGCGCTCGGCCAGCAAGCGCCCGTAGCGGAAAAATCTGCCTGGGATCCTGACCGCAAAAAGCGCGCGCCGCTCCAGGCGGCTCTCTTGGCGCGGCTCCCCGGTTTTTCCGTGCGGGTCAATGCGCACAGCTCTATCGATATTACGCGCCAAGGCATCAATAAATCGTACGGTGTCAGGAAACTTTCCGAGATGCTCGATATGCCGGTAACCGACATGTTATACGTGGGCGATGCGCTCTTCCCGGGCGGCAATGATGAAATCGTGAAAGAGGCCGGCATACCGACGCGGCAGATAAGCGGTCCCGCCGAAACCGCCGAAGTCATTGAGGGAATACTGTCCGCTATTTCATAAGCCGCACGAGGCGGATAGTCTCAAATGAGTGTCGACCGCGAAGCGCGTGGAAAACGGGCGATAGCTTGTCGCCTTTCACGGTAGCGAGCGCCTCGTGAATCTCGTCAATGACGTCCATCGGGACGAGATGGGCGAAATCGGCACGGACGAGCTTCCCCAGTTCGGCGAGCTCTTCCAAATGGTGCACGATGGTGGAGGCAACGAGCCCGCGCTCCTTCGCAACTTCTTTGAGCGACTTGCCGTCGCGCGCGGCCTGAAGTGTTTCCGCCAATCTGCCCGGCAGGCCTTCGGCATTTTTCTTTTGGCTTTTGACTCCTGACTTTTGACTCCCTTCTTCCATCCACGCGCCGCCGAGCGCTTTCACGAACTTCTTCTGCATTGAAATCTTGTCCGCCTCCGGCATCTCATCGAACGCATCCCGCGCCGCCTCGCTTGCGGCGCGGAAATCCCTATCCTTCTCCAGTATCTCCGGATGCACTTCAAGCGCGCGCTGGTTGAGACCGGTGAGGTACACCCCGGAGAGCCGCCGCACGCGCGAGAGCGCCACATAACCCTGTCCGTATTCAAATGCTTTTGAAAGATCCATGATGGCGGCGTCCATGCTCATCCCCTGGCTCTTGTGCACCGTCATTGCGTAGGCGAGCCGGAGCGGTATTTGGGACACGCTCGCCTTCACTTTCCCCTGCTCTTCCAATTGCCACTCCATCGGCTCGGTCGTAACCCGCAAACCGTCTTTCGTCTTTACGATAGGCATACCGTCCGCGCCCCAGCCGACGACGATGCCGAGCGTGCCGTTGACGAATTTCCCTTGCGGGGAATTCTTGGTGAATATCACGGCGGCTCCTTCTTTGAGTTCCAGTACTTCCGGCGAAAGGCATCCGCGCTTCAGCCCTTCTACGAGCGAATCTTTTCCCTTGTCGCTCATCCGGAATTTCATGACTTTGCCGGGGAGCTTTGCGAGCTCTGCGGCGTTGATGCGGTCCACGTCGGCGTTATGCGAGAAGAGCTTCGGCGCACCTACCGGATGATCCTCGTCATTCACGACACGTCGTGTCGTCAGTTGTTCGTAATGCATTTCTTCAACCAGCCCTGAGCGTATCGCGGAGAGCACGCCGAGGAATTCCCCATCGTCTTGCCGGTACTGTTCCGTGAGATAGCAGGTGATGAGATTGAGGTCGCGCCAGACCGGCGAGCGGTACGCGAATTGCACTTCTTTATTGCGTGAGACCGGCGGAAGTTGGAAGAAGTCGCCGACCAGCACGACGACGAGCCCGCCGAACGGCTTGTCGACGCGCCGCACCTCGCGACAGACAGCATCCGCCATTTCAAAGGTCGCGGCGGAGAGCATGGAGATCTCTTCGATGATGAGCACCTTCGCTTTCTGGATGCGCCGCGCCACATGCTCTTTGCTCGCGATGCGGTCCACGTCGGCCCGCGAGAGCGATTCGGAAATGCCGATACCGCTCCAGGAATGGAGCGTCATCCCGCTCACGTGCGTAGCGGCAATGCCGGTGGCGGCCGTCACCGAGGGCTCGATGCCGCAGGCACGCAGCCATGCCACAAATTCATTGATGGTGTGCGTCTTGCCGCTCCCCGGCTCTCCGGTGAGATATACGTTCGCGCCCGTCTTCAGGATAGTGAGCGCCTCGCCTTGGGTCATGCGGACACTATACCCTAGTGCGCTAATTCTTTACGCACGTGCCGCCTGTGTCGGGGTTGTTGACCCGGAGCTGACAGTGGTAGCCCGCGGCGCAGGTCGGCGCGTTGCGGATGAATCCGCCGCAGTGGGCGCCTGCGGTGCCGCCCGCAGTAATCGGCGCCTCGTTCACGGCATTCGTAGCATGTATCTGCTCGTAGAAAACGCCGAGATTGAAAGCGATGTAGAACGTCGCAATGAACACGACGACTGCCGCTAGTTTTGAATACCACGTCACTCTGTTCCATTCGATTTTCATATACCGGCAGTATAGCAAACCGCCGCCCATGGGGCGGCGGTTTGATGGAAAACCTGCGGACCGCTAGCCGCGGTGCATCCGATTCCAGATGCGCGCGAAAATGAGACCGAAGATGTAACCGGCGACCGTAGTGAGGATAATGAGCGTGATCGCCGCGCTCACGTCGAACGGCCTCACGACATACGGCAGGCTTATCATATGCATCCAGAGGACGAAGTCTACGAGCGGTTGCGCCCACCCGAACGCAACGAGAAGCGACCAGACCAGGTGCCACCCGCCGATGAACAAACCTACCGTAATAGCGGCCTTCTGGGGATTGAGATGATGATCCATGACGGAAATGCGATTAATCGGCTAATACCGTTCATGATACCGCCGCAGCGCCGCGGCGAGCGGCGGCGAGTGCATAACTACGCCGACGTTAAGCGGCGCGTTGCAAA
>JAJZRH010000013.1 GCA_021802795.1 bacterium | reverse complement strand
TCCGCGCTGCGCGCCATGTGGACGGTGATGGGCTCGCCCTCTTCCCGCTCGGTCGTCGAATATTTCTCCTTGCGGTTCTTGTTCTTCTCGATGACGGCGTTCGCCGCGTCCACGAGATTTTTCGTTTAACGATAATTGCGCTCCAGAATGATCGTCTGCGACTCCGGATATGCTTTATCGAACTCAAGCAAGTTCTCTATCGTCGCACCGCGCCAGGTATAGATGGTTTGATCAATATCGCCGACGACGAATAAATTCCGGTGTTTTGCGGCGAGCATATTTGCGAGCCGCCCCTGGAGCTCGTTCGTGTCCTGATACTCGTCAATATGAATGTAGCGCCAACGGTCTTGTGCGAGCGCGCGGATATCGGCGTGTTCCTCCAGAAGGCGCACCGGGAGCGCAATGAGGTCGTCAAAGTCGAGCGCTTTCTCCGCCGCGAGCGTCTTCTCATAGCGAAGCCACGCTTCCGCCGCGATGCGATTGCCGAAGCTGGAGCGCGCGTGCTTTTCATAGAACTCCTGCGCGCGCATGCCCGCCCCTTTTGCCCGCGAGATGCGGCCCAAGACCGCGCGCGGCGAGAGCTCCTTCGTTTCCACATCGAGCGCCTTGAGCGCGGCGCCAATCGCCTTTTCCGAGTCGTCGCGGTCGTACACGCTGAAATAGCGCGGGATGCCGATGGCTTTTCCGTAGCTTTCGAGGAGCTCGCGCCCAAGCCCGTGGAACGTAGCGACAAAAGGCACGGGGCCGTCGTTCCCAAGCATGGCGCGCACCCGTTCGCGCATTTCGCGGGCGGCCTTGTTGGTGAAGGTCACGGCGAGTATCTCGCCGGCGGGCACTCCGGTCCGAACCAAATGGTAGATGCGGGTGGTCAGGACCCGTGTTTTCCCGCTGCCGGCGCCCGCAAGGACCGAGATCGGGCCATCCGATGCCTGGACAGCCCGTTTTTGCGCATCGTTGAGGCCTTCGAGGTATCTCATCCCGTTAGAAGTTACTAGATAATGATATGAATAACGTTATACAACCGCGTAAGTCTCGTCTCGAAACTTCTAACGGGATTTCACTTTGCAAATATACCCTAAAAACCGCTCTCCACAGGCATCCGAGGGCTTCATTGACGAAGTGCCCCCCTTGGCTATACTCGAGGTATAGCTGATATGGAAGTACGCAAGAAATGGCTTAGTTAAGCCATTTTTGTATTAGGAAGCCCGACCGAATCCCCCCGTTTACCTATTGAATTAAAACCAAATCTTCCCGACTCGCTGACAGGCACGAGACCGGATACATATAAGGTGGTGCAGCAGTGCGCACTGCTCGTACTCGGATTCGCGATCATCATGGTCGCCGCTTCGTTTATGCCGAGCCGAGCCCATGCATTCTGGCCTTTTTCATCAAATGCGGACGCCGCAGTAAGCGCATCCATGCCCGGTTCCTCCACGCCGGTGCTCGCCGCCGCCATCAACTTTGACCCGAACCCGGACAAGGGCTTGGGCGACACGATCCAGACGACCGGCGGCATTGCGCTCCTTGCAAGCTCCGGGCCTTCCGGCACTATCGCTGACGTGGCCGGCACAACGCCGCCCGGACGCCTTTCGGACTACGTCGTCCGCCCGGGCGATACGCTTTCTGAAATCGCCAATATGTTCGGCGTCTCGGTGAATACCATTATGTGGGCGAACAATTTGAATAGTGCGCGCGACGTGCACCCCGGCGACACGCTCGTCATACTTCCTATTTCCGGCGTTGAACGCACGATTGCCAAGGGCGATACGCTCAAGTCGCTTGCGAAGAAATACGGCGCCGATGCGGGCGAAATCGCGCAGTTCAACGGCCTTGATCCGGAGGAACCGCTTGCGGTCGGTTCAAAGATCATCATTCCGGGCGGCGAAATAGCGCCGGTAGCGGCGCCGAGCGCCGGCAAGGCGCCATCGCGGACCATCCGCGAACCATACCTGGGCGGCAGCGGCGCGGTGCAAAACGGCTACTACGAAAATCCGGTGCCGGGCGCCATCATCACGCAGGGCGTCCACGGATGGAATGCGGTTGACCTCGGCGCAGCGCGCGGCACGCCGGTCCATGCCGCCGCCGACGGCACGGTCATCATCGCGCGCAACAACGGCGGCTGGAACGGTGGGTACGGCAACTACGTCGTTATCACGCATGCAAACGGCAGCCAGACGCTCTACTCGCATATGCGGAGCGCCATCGTCTCGCCCGGGCAATCGGTGTCATCCGGACAGGTCATCGGGTATGTCGGCTCTACCGGCATGTCCACCGGCGCGCACCTCCACTTTGAGGTCCGCGGCGCGGCGAACCCGTTCCGCAATTGTTCGGTCGGTTCGGTCTGTTCTCCGCAGTAATTCATTTCAAATAGAAACTTCCCGCGGCGCCTTTCGGCGCCGCGGGTGTTTTTATTCAAATCCGAACAATCCGCGCGGACGATACTGGAGCGCTTCGTGGACATGAGCGGGCGTCACGGTATCGGCGCCCGCAAGGTCGGCGATGGTTCGCGCAACGCGCATCGTGCGGTGATAGGAACGCGGCGAAAGACGGAGACGCGTCGCGGCGCTCGTAAGCGCGCCTTTCGCTTCCGCGGTGAAACCGCTTTTCTCATCAAGCTCGCGGCCGGTGAGCGCGGCGTTCGTGCTCCCCTGCTTCCCCGTGCGCTTCTCGGCGCGCTTGCGCGCCGCGACCACGCGCTCACGGACTTTCTCGGACAATTCCCCGTTGCTTAATTTTGCAAGCGTATCATGCGGAACGAGCGGAACTTCTATCCAAAGATCCAAACGATCGACGATGGGGCGGCTGATGCGCCGCGCCTGCTTGGCTGCGGCGCGCAGCGCCACCCGCGCATCGTCGGAGAGCGTATCGGCGGGGTTCATTGCGGCGACGATCATGCAGTCGGCCGGAAACGTAACGGTCGCGCGCGCCCGCGACACCGTCACCACGCGGTCTTCAAGCGGCTGGCGCAACGCCTCAAGCGAACGTGAATCAAATTCGGGAAACTCGTCCAGAAACAGCACGCCCTTATGCGCAAGCGTTACCTCCCCCGCTTTCGGGAACGCACCGCCGCCTACCATCGCCACATGCGAGAGCGAGTGGTGCGGGGCGCGGAACGGCGGCCAGTGCACCGCGTCCCCGTCGGAGAGCAGTCCGGCGGTGGAGTGTATCGCCGTCACCTCAAGCATCTCGTCATCCGATAGGGGCGGGAGGATGCCGGCGAGCGCGCGGGCAAGCATCGTCTTTCCCGTGCCCGGCGGACCGTAGAACACGATGTTGTGCCGGCCGGCGGCCGCTATCTCAAGCGCGCGTTTCGCGCTCTCCTGTCCTTTTACATCCGCGAGATCAAGGGACGGCGGCGGCACTTTTACCGAACGATCGCGCATCAGGCGCGGGAGTTTCTTCCCCCCTTTTAAGTGCTCCAGCAATTCCGCGAGCGACGCCGGCGCGTAAATGGCGACTCCCTCAGCAAGCAATGCCTCACGCGCGTTCCCGGGCGGCACGTAAATGCTTTTGGTCCCGCGGCGCTTCGCGGCGAGCACCTGCGGGAGCACTCCTTTCACGGTGCGCAACGTCCCGTCAAGCGCAAGTTCGCCGATGCATAGTACTTCGTCGAAAAGCGGCGGGACATCGCCTATGGCGATGAGGTACGCGAGCGCGAGCGAAAGGTCGTAATGCGACCCTTCCTTCTTCAAATCCGCCGGGGAGAGCGAAAGGACGATGCGCTTGTTCTGTTGTTTTGGCGGCTTGTGACCCGAGTGGCGTATCGCGGCGCTGATCCGGTCGCGCGCTTCTTCCACCGCCTTATCGGCGAGCCCGACAATGGAGAACGCATGCAGGCCGCGCGTGAGGTCGGCCTCCACGCTCACCAGCTCGGCGCCCGAACCGAGCGGTTGAGCGGCCAGTGTTTTTGCATAGCCCTGCTTAAGCTTCGCGGGAGCGGAGCGAGTTGCACGAACCGGGGCTTTCGGTCGCGCGGAAGTCATGGAAAATTACAGATGCTCGACGCAGGTCGTAGCGGCGGGATCGGCGGCGAGCCGCGCCTCCCCTATTTCCTTGCCGCACACTTCGCACTTCCCGTATGTCCGCTTCGTTATCCGTTCAAGCGCCGAGAGGATGGTGTCGTAGCGCGCCTCAAGGTCGGCGAGGATGGCGTTGTTGCTCTCGCGGTTCATTACCACATCGGCCTGGTCGGCGAGGTCCGATTCGGTGCCCGCCTCCGTCGGGATCGGCTCCCAATCGTTCGGGACCGCAAGATTGCGCCGTCCGACAGTCCCCATCTCCGACTCGAGCTTCGCTTTCTCCGCCTCGAGCTTCTTCTTGAATTGTTCGGTTCTCATTGGGGGTAATACTAGCAGACTCTGGGGCGCTATTGCGGCGCGCGCGAAGTTGCGAGCCGTCCGAGTATTTCGGTGAACGCCGCCGGGTCGCGCGCGATGACGAGCGTCGACTGGTTCCAGTAGCCGTAGAGCATCACGCTCCGGCCCGCCGCATCGCGGTACACGCGCACATCGTGGTTGCCGACCGTTTCATCCCGGAAGCCGAGCTGTCCGTTTCCGGCGGGCACAGTCGCCGGGGTCGGGCTCGTCGAGGTCGCTGCGCCGGCGGCGGACGGATACGGCGGGAAAAGCGCGCTCAGCGTGCGCGGCATGAGCGTTTCCCATGAAAGCATTCCGGAGAGCGTATAGCCGTAGGAGGAAACGGACAGTATGAAGAACGGGCTCTGTACGCCGGCCACGGCCACGACGCCGGCCATGCTGCGCGCCGGATTCACGTTGCGCACCAGAATGTCCGGGGCCGATACGGGGAGTGATGCGAAAACGCTCTTGTCGGTCGAGGTCGCAAGATAGAGGAGCCGCACGGTGTTACTACCGGAGAGCGGGCGGGCGACCGACTGCTGTATCGCCACGATCGGAGCGAGACCGCCCTGCCCGATCTGCTCGCGCTCATCCACGAATATCGGCGCCGGCACGGTTTGCGCCGGCACCACCGGAGCAGTCGCGGTCTGGTAGCGCGAGTAAGCGATGTATGCGCCGACGACGCCGATGATGAGCAGTACGACGCCGCCAATGACGTAAAGCGTATTGCCCAACTTCTGCTTTTCCGGCAGTGCTTCCGGTTCTCGCATCGTCCGGTCCTGTTCGGCGGCAAGCACGGTCGCAGCCGAAGCGCGCGTGTCTTTCATCCGCTCAGAGAAATCACCCGCGTACGTCTTGATCGGCGCGAGTTCAGGCGGCGGCGGAGGCGGGGGTGCGGGCCTGGGAGACGGGAGCGGCGCGGGGGGAGGAGGCGGAGGCGGCGGTGCTATCGGTGAAGACGCGACGAGGCGCTCTTTGGCACCAGGACGCGGCTGCCCGAGCGGAGCGAGGTCGGGAGAACCTCCCTGCTTCAGTACTTCCATGTCGCCCGCGAACGTACGAATGTATTTCTCCGGTTTTCCTTTTTCCGGAGCGGGGCTCGGCGTGGTCGCGTTCTCATCCATTGCTCAAGTGTAACCTATGGAACGCGATGTGCTACGTGTTATTCCGCAAAACGCCCCGCGGGAGCGGGGCGTTTTGCGGAAAATTCCCTCAACGGAATTTTAACCGCGCGATGCAATAGTGTATTTGCGCGGATCGTCGCACAGGTCGGTGAACGCGTGCGCCGCTTCCTTTAATTTGCCGGAAGAGGATTTGCCGAAAGAGATCACCTCTACCTGGCACCCCTCGTTCATGTCCAGATACTGGATGAGCGGGATGAAGTCGCCGTCGCCGGTGACAAGCACGACCGTGTCCAGTTTGGGGGCGAGTTTGACCGCGTCGATCGCGAGTCCCACGTCCCAGTCGGCCTTCTTCGCGCCGTCGGCGAATATCTGAAGGTCTTTCATCTTCGTCTCAATGCCCATCTTGGTGAGCGCTTCGAAGAAGTTCGTCTCGTCGCCCGCTTCCGTCTTGATGACGTACGCGATGGCGCGCACGAGTATGCGGCCGCCCACGGCCTCTTCGAGGACTTTCCCGAAGTTGACGCGCGCCTTATAGAGGTGCTTCGCACTGTGATAGAGATTTTGCGTGTCTATGAATACGCCGACACGCTGGGCGGGATGTTTGATAACTGCCATAGAAATAAATGCTTATGAAAACAAAATAATAAAACCATACTCATGATACCACTCGAAGCTTCGCGGAAAGTTCTCGGATGCAAGGCACGGGGAAGCGATTCCTGGAGACGTACTGTGTGGTACGGCGGAAGGAATCGCTGGGACCCGTAACGCCGCAGGCGAGGCTTTCCGCAAGCTTATTTCTTGAGACCGAGCTTTTTGATAAGCGCGTTGTAGTGGCGCTTATTGTTCGTCTCAAGATAGCGGAGGTGCGACCGGCGATCGGCAACCATCTGGAGAAGGCCCCTGCGGGAATGGAAATCCTTGGGGTTCTTCTTGAGGTGCTTCGCGAGCTCGTCGATCTGCTTGGAAAGAAGCGCGACCTGAACACCGGCGGAACCGGTATCAGTATCGTGCTGGGCGACATTTCTGATGATCGCCGCCTTTTTCTTCGTGGTAAGCATGAGTAGGGATACCCTACCATATCTTGCCTATTTACGCAAGTGTATCGGAATGCAGCGAGAATGTGCGGGGTGCGAGAAACCTCGCACATTCTCGTGCGCGTTTCGCGTCGCCGCAGGCAAGCCGCGAAACGTCATATTGTGCGCACATTATTGATATACTTTCCCTTATGCAAGCAGAGGCCGCGAAGCGCCAGTTCCTGGAATACATAGAGATAGAGCGCGGGCGCGCAGTGAAGACGATTGAGAACTACGACCGCTACCTCACCCGCTATTTTGCGCAAATGGGCATTAAAAATGTTTCCGACATCACCGAACAGAATGTCCGCGCCTTCCGCCTCTGGCTCAATCGCCAGAAAGGCACGAAAAGCGACTCCATGAAGCGCCGTACCCAGAATTACTACATGATCGCGCTCCGCGCATTCCTGAAATTCCTGCGCAAGCGCGATATTGAGGCCATCAGTCCGGAGAAAATAGAACTCGCCAAGCTCCCCGAGCGCCAGCTGGACCTCATCACCCCCGCCGAACTGGATCGGCTTATGAAAGCGCCCGGCGAAGCGGCGGCGAAGGAGGCTAATGAGCACAAAAAGACCGCGTACCTGCGCGACCGCGCCATTCTGGAACTTCTCTTCTCCACCGGACTGCGCGTCTCCGAGCTTTGCGCGCTCAATTCCGATATAGACCTCTCGCGCGACGAGCTTTCCGTGCGCGGCAAGGGCGAAAAAGTGCGCGTCGTCTTCCTCTCCCCTGCTGCGAAGGAAGCGGTGCGCGATTATTTGAAAGCGCGCAAGGATATGGAAGAAGCGCTGTTCGTAGACGGCCGCGAAAGCGCGCCGCACCGCATCACGCCCCGCGATATCCAGCGCCACTTGAAAGCGTACGTCGCGCGCGCCGGCATCACGAACGTCGTGACGCCTCACACGCTCCGCCACGCCTTCGCCACCGACCTGTTAAGCAACGGCGCCGACATTCGCAGTGTCCAACAGCTCCTCGGCCACGCTTCCATCAACACCACGCAGATTTATACGCACATCACCGACAGCCATTTGAAAGAAATTCACAAAAAATTCCACGGTAAAAGCCGCGAATGAACAAAAGGCGGCCTGGGCCGCCTTTTTTATTTCACCGCACGAAGCTGCGCTTTCGGATTGATTTGCCGCTGGCACCAGAGAATTACCTTCGGCGGACAAGTTGAAACATCGTGCAGGAACCGTAGGAACGCTTCGCGCCTCTCTGGAGTATCGCCAAGCACCTCTGCAAAGATCTGATACTCACGAAAGTTTTGTTTACCCGATTTCTTAAGGTGCGCGATGGCCTCGTCAAACAGCTGATTTACTTCGTTATGGCGTGTATGCATGATTCCCTCCCTTTGTTCGTCTATCTGCTATAACTTCTCCGAAGGAGTTTTTGTTGCAACGAGTTACGGGTGATACTCTTCAAGTATGAAAATCGTCTCGTGGAACGTGAACGGACTCCGCTCCCTCGCCAATAACGGCTACTGGGAATCGTTCCTCAAGGGCGTAAAGCCGGACATCTTCTGTCTGCAGGAGACGAAGGCGAATCCGGACCAGCTTTCCGAAGCGTTCCTCTCCCCTGCCGGTTACTCGGCGTTCTTCTCCTCCTGCCAAGTGAGGAAGGGCTACAGCGGCGTCGCGCTCTACTCAAAAGTTGAGCCGCTGAAGGTTATCTACGGCATGGGCATTAAAGAATTTGACGAGGAGGGTCGCTTCATCGGCGCAGAATATAAGGATTTCTGGCTGTTGAATGCCTACTTCCCGAACGGCGGCCGCGGCCCCGAACGCATAGACTACAAGCTCCGTTTTTATGATGCCTTCCTCGCCTTCGCGGAGAAACTGCGCAAGGAAAAACCGGTCATTTTCTGCGGTGATGTGAACACCGCCCACGAGGAGATTGACCTTGCCGAGCCGGAAAAATACGAGAACAGCACCGGTTTCCTCCCCGAAGAGCGCGCCTGGATAGACGAGGTGGTGGCCGCCGGCTACGTGGACTCCTTCCGCCATTTCCACCCCCATACCAAGGACGCCTATTCCTACTGGGATATGTTTACCCGCGCACGCGATCGGAACGTGGGCTGGCGCATTGACTACTTCTTCGTCGCAAGCGAATTTATGAAGCACGTAAAGAAAGCCGACATCCACCCCGACATTTACGGAAGCGACCACTGCCCCGTTTCCATAACGCTCTAAAGGACATTATCCACAGGGTGTCCTTTACAATGTCCTTTAGTGAACTAGTATGGACAAAGGAACGGTGGCGCACCACGGATGAGCCGTGAGGAGCCGCCGTTGCGGTGGTTCTTTCCTGGTTCTTTGTCGGCATTCTGCCTTCCTGGCGATGTCTCTGCCTGCGCTGCGGCGTATCCGCTCTACAAGCCATTCGGTATGATGATCTCTCTCGGAGGTGCCAGTATGCATAAATATCAGTTGTCTATCGAAACAAGCTGCCCTCATTTCTCGGTGTTGGAGACACCAATCATTTACGCCCCTGCTCCTTTCGTCTCTAACCGCTTCAGGGCGGCTTTGTTGTTTATATAGCGAAATTAGCGGTTTAGCCGCCAAGCAACTGTTCCACGTGGAACTTATTTCACGTACAACTGGTTCACGTGGAACTTAACAGACGTGATGCTTTTCCATAATTTGGCGTACTTCCTCGTCTTCAGCCGCCTCCCGCTTCTGCTTCCCCGATTCCCCAAGCTTTTTGAGCTCATCATCAGCCATTTCCAAGAGCTCTGCCGTCCGATTATCAAGGTATTCCTCAGTATTTTTAGCGGAATCATCAAGTATTTCCTCGAGAAGCGCGTTCAATGTCCAGCCAATTCTTGGGCCAGGTTCCACATGAAACTTGCTCATTATGTGCTCGCCGTCGGTCTTCAGCATACCCACGGAAATGGGGTCGCGGAGCGCTTGCTCCACCATGGCCTTGTACTTGCGGAAGCGGAACGGCTGTTCCTTGGGTCTGCCGGTTCCTATACGGTCGCATATGCGGAGATTGAGCAAATCCCAGATATTCTCCTCACCCACGTTCTTTATCATCCGGCGGACGGCCGAAAGGGTGATTTGTTCCGGATCGGAGAAGAACATATGCCAGCGGACCAGTTTGACCACCTTATCAATTGTTTCTCGTGAAAAATGGAGGTCTTCCAGGGCTTTTTTCGTTACACGTGAACCAACCACTTCATGACCGTGGAAGGTCCATTCTCCCTTATCGTTCTTGCGACGGGTCTCCGGCTTGGAGACGTCATGGAAAAGGCTCGCGAGGCGGATATCAAAGTTCCAGTCCTTGTCGGCGGCGTGCTGCATGGTGCGCATCAGGTGTTCAAAGACGTCGTAGCTGTGGGCCTGATTCTGTTCCACGCCGATGCCGCGGATGAGATCCTCGTTGATGTACTTCAGTATGCCGAGCTGATTGGCGAGGACAAGCGCGCTCATTGGCTGGCTTGAATTCAAGATACGCACGAGTTCGTCCCGAACCCTTTCACGTGAAACGTGGCTTAAATGCTCACTATTTTCGCTTATTGCAGCCGCCGTCGCACCGTCGATGCCGAAATTGAGCTCGGCGACGAGCCGGACGGCACGGAGCATGCGGAGTGCGTCTTCATTGAAGCGTTCTGAGGGATTCCCGACGGCGCGGATGAGTTTGTCCTTTATGTCCTTTTGACCGTCATACGGGTCTACGATGTGTCCTTTAGACTCCTCAAGCGCTATTGCGTTCACGGTGAAGTCGCGGCGGGCAAGGTCATCCAAGAGGGAAGTGCCGAACGCAACAGAGTCCGGCCGGCGCTTGTCGGAGTACCCGGATTCGGTGCGGTAGGGGGTCACCTCCACGATCGCCATGCGCGGATCCTCTGCGCCGGTCTTTACGCCGACCGTACCGTAGTCGTTCTCGTAGAAAGAGTCGGGAAATACGGCCTGGATCTGCTCCGGCGTGGCGTTCGTGGTGAAATCCCAGTCTTTCGGCTCTTTGCCGATGATGAGGTCGCGAACGCATCCGCCGACCAGATATGACTCAAAGCCTGCATCCCGCAGGCCTTTCCCGATCTTCTCGACTTCAGCCGGAACGCGATATTGCATTTCCAAATCGTAGCACATGACTCTCTCGGTGCGTGTACCGAAATTCCGGTA
>JAJZRH010000012.1 GCA_021802795.1 bacterium | reverse complement strand
TCCGATCTGTGTTACTACCTCGTCTGCCGGTTGCCTTGCGGCCCCCTTGACTTGCATGACTTATCCACGCCGCCAGCATTCACCCTGAGCTAGGATCAAACTCTCATTAAGAATAGGCGGAACAAAAGAATTCACACATCTTTCCCCGTAGTGAAATTTCGGCTTGCGCCTATCGGCGCGTCCAAAGGACTAGCCGAAATTCTACTACAGGGTTTGTAGCCCCTGCCGCCATTCTTAGAAGCGGCAGGGATTTTGCCCGCCATCTCCATGGCGGGCGTTCACGTATGAAATGTCAAGGGTCAAAAACAAACCCCGTCCTGCAAGCGCAGGACGCTAAGAGCCATAGTATATGAGGGGTCGGGAGGCGTCAAGCTGATATACTGGGGGCATGAATAAGCAGAAAGTTGTGGCAGTTTCAGGGGGTTTTGACCCTATCCATATCGGGCATGTCCGCATGCTCCAGGAGGCAAAGAAGCTCGGCGACAAGCTCGTGGTCATCCTCAATAACGACGACTGGCTGGCGCATAAAAAGGGGTTCGTGTTCATGCACGAGGAGGAGCGAAAAGAGATCCTGGAGGCGATACGCGGCGTGGACGAAGTCGTCATCACCGACCATAAACCGCACGACGAAGACCGCAGCGTTTGCCGCGCACTTCGCAAGATACAGCCAGACATTTTCGCCAACGGCGGCGACCGCAAGCCCGACGGCGACCCGGTGCCTGAAGTGGACCTCTGCAATGAGCTCGGTATTGAAATGGTCTACAACGTGGGCGAGGGCGGCAAGGTGCAGTCCTCTTCCTGGCTCATCAAAAAGGCGGCGGAAAAGTCGTCCGACACAAAAATCGCGTGAGACAAGTTGCATGCGCGGACAAGGAGCGTACAATGCACGTAGCCGTCATGCCTTGCTTCTGTTTAACTGTTTTGCATGTCATCTACTAAAGAGCGCATAGTCGTGTCGGTCGGGGGTTCTCTCATTGTCCCCGACCAAATAGACACCGACTTCCTTTCCCGTTTCAAAGCGCTCATTCTGGAGAAAGTTCAGCGCGGATTCACCTTTACTATCATCACCGGCGGCGGTAAAACCGCGCGCCGCTACCAAGACGCCGCGAACGCGGTCACGCCGCTTTCTCCGCAAGATCTAGACTGGATCGGCATCCACTCCACTCGCCTCAACGGCCAACTCCTGCGCAACATCTTCGTGGGCTACGCGCACCCGCAGGTCGTCAAAAATCCAACCATCGACGTGGAATCGGAAGAGCCGATTACGATTGCCGCCGGTTGGCAACCCGGCTTCTCTACCGATTACGACGCCGTGCTCATCGCGAAAAATCTCGGCGCGCGGCGCCTCGTGAACCTTTCCAATATTGATTACGTGTACACGGCTGACCCAAAGAAGGACCCGAACGCCAAGAAGATAGAAAAAATGGGCTGGGCGGAATTCAGAAAGATCATCCCCGACCACTGGGACCCGGGGCTCTCTTCCCCGTTTGACCCCATCGCCGCCAAAGAGGCCGAAACGCTCGGTCTTGAAGTCGCCATCATCAACGGCGCAAAACTGGGAGAATTTTCAAACTATCTGGACGGCAAACCGTTCGTCGGAACGGTTATTTCTTAACTTTTCTCAAAATGTCGTCGATTTGTAATAGAAGATCCTCAACGGTTCCGTCATTGGTCACGAGAAAATCTGCGCCTTCTATATTCGCCAGCAAATTGTGATTCGCGGTGTCTGAAGATGCGGCTTCGCGAGCATTGTCGGCTACGAATTTCTCAAAAGTAATGTTGTCCTTTGCACTGCCGCGTCTTCGAATGCGCTCAAAACGTAGCGCAATATCCGCGTCGACAGCAACCACCAGTCCTCCGGCCGCCCGTACCGCGTTAGATTCTCCAATCGAGTGAAGCGATTCAATAACCGCATCCCCACCGACAGCACGCGCCTGGTCAAGGCTTTTCTCAATCAAATAACCGGAACCGTGTCTTGCGCGAAGATCATTGGCCACGAGGCTCATAGAGTCCCGATTCATCGGTAATTTTCTACGAACGACCTCCGCATTAATGATGTCTCCGCCGGAATAATGTTTCCACCCTTTTGAAACGAGATATTCAACAGCGGTATTCTTCCCCGCACCAAGCGTACCGGTGAGCCCGATTATCATTATTTCTCAAACCACTTCGCAATCGGGATAAGGAGCGGCGCGGAGCGCGCAATTGAGGAGAAGGTGCCGACGGCGACGCCGACGAGCATCACGAGCGCAAAATCGCGGGTGGCGGGCGCGCCGAAGTAGATGAGCGCAAGGAGTGCGAGCACTACCGTGAGCGCCGTGTTGATGGAGCGGCGCATCGTCTCGTTTATGGACTTCCCTATCGTCTCCTCAAACGATTCCTTAAGGCCGGTCTTTTCGTTCCGAGCGAGGTGTTCGCGAATGCGGTCAAAGATGACGATGATGTCGTTCACCACGTAGCCAAGAAGCGCAAGCATAGCCACGATGAAGAGCGAGTCCACCTGCGCGCCCGTGTAATGGCAGAGCGCCGCATAGAAACCGGCCGGGACGATGAGATCGATGGCGAGCATAACGACGACCGTGAGGCCGTAGCCCCAGCCCGGTACCGGGCGCGACACCTTGCGGAACGCAAATGCGATATAGAGCACGATGACGAGTATGACGGCGAAGATGGCCCAGATCGCCTTGCTCGTGAACTGGCTGCCGAGGGCGGGGCCGACGGAAGTATAGGAAAGCTCGGTGGTGGAAGCATTCGCAGAAATAGCGGCGAGAACGGCCTCGTGCTCCGTCTCGGAGAGCGTGCGGGTGCGGATGGATACGGCGTTGTTGCCGGAGGCGCGCACCGAGACCGCGCCCAAGGGCACGACCGCGACCTGCTTCTCGATCGTCGCCAAAGGCGGAACGGTGCCCGTGTAGCCCACCTGCATCAAGGAGCCTCCGGTGAAATCAATGCCGAGCGGCAGTCCGAAGGTGAAGATAGCGCCCAGAGCCGCGGCAAGCAGAAGGCCGGTGATCCAGAAGAAGAGCCCGCGATGATTGACGATATACATATACTAAGAATTACGGCCGCCCGAGCCCATAAGGAAATGCCAGGGGCCCTCGTTGTTCTCGGGAACAATGGCGAGCAGGAAGACGCGCGAGAGCGACACCGCCGATATGAAGGAGGCGAGCACGCCGAGCACGAAGACGAGCGCGAAGCCCTGCACGATACTCGTCCCGAGCCAGAAGAGGATGACGCCTGAGATGATCATTGTGAGGTGGCCGTCGCGAATCGCGGGCCATGCGCGGCTGAAGCCGATATGCACCGCCTCGCGCGGACCCTTGCCCTCGCGCAGTTCCTCTTTGGTGCGCTCGAAGATAAGTACGTTCGCATCCACCGCCATGCCGACCGAAATGATGAGCCCGGCGATGCCGGAAGCGGTGAGCGTGACCGGGATGACCTTGATGACGGCGAGCATGAAGGCGACGTATTCCGCGAGCGCCAAGGAAGCGATGACGCCCGGCAGGCGATACCAGCCGATCATGAAGAGCGCGACAATGGCGAGCGCGATGAGGCCGGCCATAACACCAGCGGAGATTGCGGCGGCACCGAGCGTCGGACCTACGGCTGAACTGCTTTCGAGAGCGATGGGTACGGGGAGCGCGCCGAAGTTCAGGTTGCGCACCAAGTCGCGCGCCTGCGTCGCCGAGAACTTGCCGGTGATGGTCGCCTGCCCGCCCGGAATGGCCTCCTGAATGACCGGTTCGGAAATGGGCTGGCCGTCGAGGAAGATGGCAAGCTGTTTGCCGACATTCTCGCTCGTTATTTTTTCAAACAGTTTCGCACCGTCGCTATTGAAATTGAGGATGACCTGCGGCGAAGAGAGTCCTGCCGTGGCGCCCGAACCGAAGCCGAGCGTGGCGCTCGAGAGGTAGCGGCCGGTGAGGCCGGTCGGCACATAGGCAATGCCGGTCGTCGTGCCGGTGGTCGTCTGCGTTGCAAGACGGAATTCAAGCACCGGCGTCTGTCCGAGCGCGGCGACGGCCGCCTTGATGTCGGTCACGCCCGGCAAGTCCACGATGAGGCGATCCTCGGTGGTGCCCGAGAGCGCGCTCGCCTGCTCCGTCTGCACCAACGGCTCGGCGACGCCGAAGAGGTTCACGCGGCGCTCAACGACTCCCTGGAGGGCGGAGAGCGCATCGGAGCGCTCCCCGGGCGCCGTCTGGCTCATATCGGCCTTATAGACGAGTTCCGTGCCGCCGGCGAGGTCCAAACCGAGCCTGAAGCTATACGAGCTGCCCGGTATCGCCTCGGTGGACCAGACGAAATAGATAAGCAAAAACCCTGCAATGAGGGCGATAGCCGCGGACACTCGATAGCGAGTCATAGGGAGAGTATAAACGAAACGGCCAAAAAGCGAAGCCTTGCGCTCCTTAAGCTTTCATTGCCCGCTCTAAAAGGGTCACCGCGTTCTCAAAGAGGGCCGCAACCGCGACGGGGCCGACGCCGCCCGGAACGGGAGTAAAGACAGAACACTTATCCGCACACGCCGGATCGGCATCGCCCATGAGCGCGCCGCCGGATTCGGAAGTTCCCGCATCTATGAGCACCGCGCCGTCCTTGAGCAGTTCGGGTCGTATGAAATGCGGCGAGCCGACGCCGGAAACGACGATGTCCGCATCTTTGAGCGGCGCGACGTTCCCGGAACGGAATGAGAGATGCGTCACATCGGCTCGCTTATGCGAGAGCAGGGTTGCGCACGGCTTCCCCACGAGCCATCCCGAGCCGATGACCACCGCCCGCTTCCCTGCGGGAGCCACACTACCCGCCGCGAGTATTTTCGCGACGGCGCCCGCCACCGGCGGCACAAGCGCATCATATTCATCGGCTTCAAATTTCATTCGTGCCGTCGTCGAAAGCACATCGGCATCTTTCTCCACGGGAATGGCGTCGCAGATTATGCGCGCATCCATGCGGTCGCCGAGCGGGAGCTGGACGACGACCGCGTCCGCATCGGCGGCAAGGACCGCCGTGCGCAGATCCTCCGTCGTCGCGGTATGCGGATCGAAGTGCAGTTCCTCCAGAACGCACCCCGCATCGGCGGCGCGTTTCTTCTTAATGGCGAGGTACGACCTTGTCGCCGGAGTGTCGTTCGCACTGATGACGAGCACGCGCGGCGCGCGGGGCAGCGCAGCGGCGCGCGACTTCGTATGTGCAAGCGCTTCCTCTGCTAATTTTCGCCCATCGATGATCATACGGTAAGAAGTTCTTTAACGCCTTCCTCAAGAGAGACCGAGGGCGCAAACTCAAGTATACGCCGCGCCGCGGAAATATCAGCGACGCTCCGCAGGATATCGCCCGCGCGCGGCGACTCGTTCTCCACCGCCACCCCTTCCCGAGAACCGACGATGATCCGCTGGAGTTCTTGGAGCGACGTTTCCTCGCCGGAAGCAATGTTGAAAATGCCGGTCGCCTCTTTCGTGAGTGCTCGGTAGAGCGCTTCTGCCACGTCGCGCACATGCACGAAATCGCGCGTCTGCGATCCGTCGCCGTAGACTGTGATTGCCCTCCCTGCGCGAGCCGCCTCGACCCAGCGCGGAATGACCGAGGCGTAGGGATGGTTGCCCGCTTGTCCCGGCCCGTACACGTTGAAAAATCGGAGCCCGATCGGCGAAAGACCGAACGCGCGCCCGTAGAGTCCGGCCTGCATCTCGTTCAGGGCTTTTGAGAGGGCGTAGGGAGACAGTGGAGCGAGCGGGCTTGACTCGCTCTTCGGGAGCGAGGGTTCATCTCCGTACACCGCCGCCGACGTGGCGTATACGATGCGACTAATCCCCGCCGTGCGCATTGCCGCAAGAACGTTCTCCGTGCCCGTCACATTCACGTCGTGGAAAGCCAGCGGGTCGGTCATGCTCTCCGCAACAGAAACGAGTGCGGCGAGGTGCACGACGTGCGTGACGCCTTCCAGCGCGGACGCAAGCACGACTCGGTCCCGCACGTCCCCTTTGATGAACTCAGCTGCTTCCGGAACATGTTCCTTCTTTCCGCTTATAAGCGAGTCAAACACGCGAACGTCGACCCCCTCTCTCACGAGAAGCGCCACGAGATGGCTCCCGATAAATCCTGCACCGCCGGTAACGAGGACTTTCATAGCATTAGCTTCCCGAGAAGGAGGCGAGCGCGCGAAGCGTTTTCGCTGCAATCGCAAGATCAAGCCCAAACGAGCGATGCTTCAGATAGTAGAGGTCGAACGAGAGCTTCCGCCGCGTGCGCACGACATCCGCGCCACCGCGCGGAGCATCGTAATCATTGATCTGCGCCCAACCGGAAAGGCCCGGGGTGATAAGGTGTCGCATCCGATACTGCGCTATCTCGCGCTCGTACACCTCCGCGATCTTTGGGAATTCAGGACGCGGACCAATAAAAGAAAGATCGCCAGTGAGCACATTCCAAAGTTGCGGCAATTCATCAATGCGGGATTTGCGCAGGAAACGCCCAACCGCCGTGACGCGGTTCTGTTTCTGTAGTTCCGGATCGCCGTGGTCGTCCCCGATGAGCATGCTGCGTAGCTTAAGCAGACGGATCGTCCTCCCTCCTTTTCCGATGCGTTCTGGACGGATGAAAGGCGCCCCTCCCTCCGCGAAAAGTGCGAGCGCGGCAACGGCAATGAACGGGACGGCAATAATGGAAACAACGAGCGCTAATGCGAGGTCGAAGAGGCGCTTGCTGACGTTGTAAAGCGCGCGATGTTTCGGAAGAGATTCCAGGAGCTGCATCGCGTCGAGATGCTCGAGAGGAACGCGATCAAATATCTCCTCATATAGTGGGGCGAATTCCAAAAATACGACATCATCGGCCATGAGGTCGTAGAGCGCCGAGAGATCGCGCACCACCGAAGCATCCGCGGTATCGAGGACAATGACGCGGACGCCGCGTTCGATGGCGCGAGAAACCGCGTCTGCCACTCCCCCTTTCGGCAGACCGGCTGTCTCCACGCGCTCGGTGAAACGAACAAGGTACTGGGAATTCCCGCGCACCTCGTCATACAGCTCAGCCACGGCCGGCCCGGAGCCGACGAGGAACGCAGGAGTCCTATTCTCTTGCTTCGTCTCGCGCCCCATCCGGTAAAAACGCCATGTGCTCTCGGCGGCGACCGATACCGCGAGGTAGAGCACTAGAATAGTCTTCGGAGCGATAGAGAGCGGCAAGACGAAAAAGAGAATGGCCGCAATCGCCGTCGTCGCCGCCTGCGCTCCGAGAATACGCACGCCCATAACGCGGCGGATGGGACGCGTCTGCTTCTCGTAGAGACCGGCTATGTAGAACACAAAAAGCGATAAGAGGAAAACCGGCAGGGACGGGACGAAGTTCCCATAGAAGTAACCAAACGAGGGCATTGCGAGGTTCCGTAGAAGAAGCGCCGCCCAGAGGGAAGCGACCAATATGAAGAAATCCCCCAGGAGGAGAATGGCCGTTTCGCGGCGGTCAAATGCCATAGATGTAGATACTATAACGTGAAAATGTATTGTACAGTTGCACTCATGGAGACCCTGGCCAAAAAGAAAATCCTATTTGTCATCACCAAATCCAACTGGGGCAACGCTCTCTGGAAACCCACGGTTTTCCAGCGCTCGCTTCGCTCACTGCCTTCCTCCGCGGGGAACTCCCGTTCCCCGACCCCCTCCCCGCGCCGCCCTGTGCTTATTTGAACGATATGAGACAAACAGACAAGAAGAAAATATTATTTGTTATCACGAAATCGAACTGGGGCGGCGCCCAGAAGTATGTCTATGACCTTGCGCGAAGCCTGCCCAAAGAACAGTTCGAAGTCATCGTAGCGCTCGGCGGCACTGGCGAAGCAAACGCTCCTGCCGGACTTCTCGCCGAGCGGCTCAAAGAGGCCGGGATACGGACCGTTTTCCTGTCATCATTTACCCGAAATGTTTATCTCTCCCGGGAGTTCAAGGCTTTTTTTGAATTACTGCACGTTATCAAACAAGAGCGCCCGGATGTCCTGCATCTCAACAGCTCAAAGGCCGGCGGACTTGGGGCGCTCGCGGGACGAATCGCCGGAGTACGGAACATCCTCTTTACCGCGCACGGATTTGCGCATCAGGAAATGCGGCCGCTTTTCGAGCGAGTGCTTATTTGGATTGCGTCGTGGCTTACTATCCTATGCTCGCACCACGTCATCGTGCTTTCAAATTACGAACTCAGGCGAGCCCCCGTCATTTTCTCGCGCCGGAAAATGACCGTCATACACAACGGTGTCGACCTGCCACTGCAACTCGGCCCCGGAGAGAGGATCCGCGGGGCTTTCCCGCCCGGAGTGCGCATCACCGGCACGGTCGGCGAACTCACAGGGAATAAGAATCAGATCTCACTTATTGGACAAGCAAAAGACAATCCGAACCTTTGCGTCGCCATAGTCGGCGAAGGAGAGGAACGAGCGCGTCTTGAAGCAAAAATAAAAGAGTACGGCCTTGGGGGCCGAGTGAAGCTCTTCGGATTTATGCCTGCAAACGAGGTTTTGCGTGGCTTTGATGAATTTGCACTCCCGTCGCTCAAAGAAGGCCTGCCCTACGTTCTGCTTGAAGCAAGGGCCGCCGGCCTCCCGATTGTTGCGAACCGCGTCGGCGGAGTAGGCGAAATACTGGACGCAAAAGACATGCGCGACTTCTCGCTTGAACGGATGGTGGAAAAAACAAGCGCGCTCTACCGCTAGCGCCGAAATTTTCTTAGTGGTGCCCCACTTTAGAAAATCCAAGTGGAGTCGTGCACTCACGAGCCCCCTAGATACTCGTTTGCGGAAATGTCGCGGACCGCGCCGCGTCCATGGCGCGCAAGCGAAGTGACGATGCCGAGCGCCGCAAATTCGAGCACCAGATGCGAACCGCCCGAGCTCATGAACGGTATCGTCGTACCGGTCACGGGCAGGAGCCCGAGGCTGATGCTCGCATGTATGGCAACGTGCGCGGCGAAGAGAATGAGCACCCCGAGCGTGAAGAACGCGTCAAAGTTGGTCGCCGCCTCCTGCGCGATCTGCGCGAGCCGGGCGAACAAGAGCGCATAGACGAGCAATAGGAGCAGGATGCCGATGAAGCCCCATTCTTCCGCAAAAGCGGCAAAGATGAAGTCGGTCTGATACTCGGGGAGAAAGCGGAGCTTTGATTGCGTGCCGTACCCGATGCCCTTGCCGAGGAGTTCACCGCTTCCGACAGCTATCTTCGCTTGGTACGCGTTATAGCCGGAGCCGTGAATATCGCTCGCCGGATTCACGAACGAGACGATTCGCGCGCGCTGGTAGGGCTTCAGTCCGCCGAACCACAACGCCGAGGCGACGACGAGGCCAAGGAGACCGAGTACGGCAAGATGCTTCTTGGAAATGCCGGAAACAAGCATCATGCCGAGCCAGAGCGTGCCGAAGATGATGGCGTTCCCCATGTCCGGCTCCACCAGGATAAGGAGCGTGAGCGTGAGCGCGTACGCGCCGGAAACGATGATGTGGCGGTAGTCGCCGATCTCCACGTGCCGCCGCGAAAGATACTTGGCGAGGAGCGCGATGAGAGCGAGCTTCGCGAGGTCGGCCGGCTGGAACGAAATGGGACCGAGCGAGAACCACGCGCGCGCGCCCATCACCGGATGGGCAAGAAGGAGGAGGAGTCCGAGCAACGCGAACGAAGCGAGATAGAGCGCCATTACGACCGAGGTGCGGCGCATGAAGCTCATATCGACGGTCGAAAGACCGAGATAGACGCCGAGAGAAATGAGAAGCCAGAGGAGCTGTCGCGGCGCGAGCGACGCGCCCTGCCCGAACGTGCTCATGGTGAGGATGCCGAGCAGGGACAGCGTGAGCGCCGGGACGAGAAGCGTCCAGTCGAAAAAGAAACGGCTGCGGACGAACGGCGCGGGAGCCATAGCGCCTAGGGGAGCGGGATGACCGGCATAACCTCTATGGACGCGGGCGTACCTCCGAATGCGCTGTTCCACGTAAAGGTCGCTCTTGCGGAGCCCTGAGCGGGAATGGCCGGTACGATGGTCGACGAGGCGGCAATGATGCTTCCCTGCTCGTTCCGCACGAAAACGATCACCCGCACATTGGAAAGTTGCGCGGCGCTCGCATTTGAAAGGACCGCTTCAATGCGCGGCGCGTTCGCGGTCCCGCCCTGCGCCGCACTCGACACGAGCGGTATGACGCGAGGATCGGCCGTCAGTTGGAACCACCGCGGCGAAGACGGGGCTATCTCAAGGAACGCGTCCGCAACGACCTGTTTGCCGGAAGAAACGCCGGGGATGAATACCGGCACCGTTGCGCCCGGGGGCAAATCAAGCGTACCGGAAACCGTCTGTATGAGCGCGCGGTCGCGGCCGTAAAGCTGGACGCTGTATGGGACGTTCTTTGCCGCGGCGGTCGCGTTCTTGTTCTCAACCGATGCGACGATGTCGGTGCGCCCTACGCCCGAATTAAGCGGCTTCGTAAAGAGAACCGTCGGGGGCTGTTCTTGCTCGACGCAGAGATACGGGCACGGGCCGCCGCAGTCGACGCCCGCCTCCCCCTGATTCTGGATATTGTCAGCGCACGACGGCACCTGCTTGAAAGTAGCGATGAGCACGGTGGCGAGGAACGCGACGACCACCGCACCGACGATGAGCGAGATGATGAACCTCCTCCGTGTTGCCCAAGACATATGCAGGCAGTATAGCAAAAA